>CAKPYT010000001.1 GCA_934203075.1 uncultured Clostridia bacterium
TCGGCACGGGAGGGCTTTGGATTGTTTTGGGGATTTCTCCTCCCCCGCTTTGTTCTAAGAACCCGCACTCTTCCGCAGAATCTCCTGTATTCCTGCGCTCCCCGCGCGGAAGAAAAATGCAAGGGCACTTTACTCTGCCGTCGGCACGGCCTCCTTCGCTTTTTCCAACGATTTCAGCGATTTACGGAACTGAATTGCGAACAGAATCACCGTAAACAGTACGGCGATCACGTCCGCAATCGGTTCTGCCATGTAAACGCCGACGGTTTTGTTTTGTACAAGCAGCGGCACGACGTAAATCAGCGGAATTAACAGCACAAACTTACGCACGATGGCAACCACGATCGAGCACAGCGCATTGCCGGTGGAGACGAAAGTCATCTGGCAGGCAATCTGTATGCCGAAAAGGCACATCACGCCGCAGTAAATCCGCAAAGCCTCGGAGGCAAAGGCGATCAACTCCTCTTCCGGTGTGAAAATAGAAACGAAAGCCCTCGGGAAAAGCATTACTGCTCCCCAAATGATAAAAGAATAAACCAGGCAAACCATCAGCAGCAACCAAAACGTTTTCTTTACGCGATCGGCATTTTTTGCCCCGTAGTTATAACTGGAAATCGGCTGCGCGCCTTGGGCAACCCCCTGCATGGGCAGCATGGCGAATTGCATCACGCTCGTCAGAATCGTCATTGCGCCGACAGCGATATCTCCCCCGTATTTCAGCAGGGAAGAATTGAAGCAAATCGAAATGATGCTTTCACTGCCCTGCATGACAAACGCAGAAAGGCCGAGCGCGATGCAGGGAAAAACAACCTTGGGTTCGATTTTCAGATTGGCTTTTTTCAATTTTAAAATGCTTTTTTTGCCGCAGAGGAACCGCAGCACCCACGCACAGGACAACGCCTGGGAAAGAATCGTTGCAAGCGCCGCCCCCGCTACCCCCATATCCAATACAAAAATGAAGATCGGGTCAAGAATAATATTGCTGACAGCACCGATCAGCACCGTCATCATTCCGACTTTTGCAAAACCCTGCGCCGTGATGAACGCCCCCATACCGAGCGTGAGTTGAACAAAGACTGTACCTATGGCGTAAACGTTCATATAGTCGGTGGCATAGCCGATCGTCTTTTCGCTTGCGCCGAACATCAGCAGCAAGTCTCTGTTCCAGATCAGAAGCACCAGGGTAAGAACGGCGGAAAGGAGGAGCTGCAAAGTGAAACAACCGCCTAAAATCTTTTCGGAAGTTTCCATGTCTCCTTTTCCCATGGAGATGGAAGCTCTCGGTGCCCCGCCGGAACTGACCAAAGCGGCAAAAGCCGAAATGATCATGATAAGCGGCATACAAACCCCTACGCCGGTCAGGGCGAGACTGCCGTCGCCGGGCATGTGCCCGATGTAAATTCGATCCACAATGTTATAAAGCATATTGATCAGCTGCGCTACCACGGTGGGAACCGCCAATTGAAAAAGCAGTTTTCCGATGGGAGCCGTGCCGAGTAATTCTTGATTGTCGTTCATTCGATTGCCCCCTTTGCCGCCGCCGCAAGGATTCCCTCCGTGTTTTTACGGATCTTTTCGTGAATTGTGCGAAACGCTTCCAATTCCTCTGCGGATACCCCCGCCGAAATGCGTTCGAAATACGTTCTTTGCATTTTTTGCCCCTCTTCCAAAATCGGCAGCGCTTTCTCCGTGTAAGCAAGGGCGATTTTTCTTCTGTCCCCGGGCACGCGATTTCTGGTCAGGTACCCCTCCTGCACCAACTTTTCTACGTGAACGGAAACCAGATTTTTTTTGATGTTGCGAATTTCACTGATTTCCTGCGCCGTGGAAAAGGCAGGATTATGGAACAGAAACATCAAAATATCAAAAGAGACCTGCCCGATATGATAAGTGTTTCGTATCGGTTCACATAACAGGTTGTATGCGGTAAGCAATTCTTTCGAAAACAATAAATAATCCGATGCTTTCATTGGGATCTCCCGAATTAGTTCATATTTGAACTATCTGATAAGATATCAGATCCGCTGCGATTTGTCAATTAAAAAAAACAGGCAGTTGCCTGCCTGTTTTTTATTTCTGAATTGACTCGTTTTCAGGCAACGATTATTTTGCCGGTACCCAAACAACGGTGCTGTTCATATCGGAGTGGCAAGAAGAACCGAAGTTCAACGGGCTGCCGGTGCCGAATTTGAATTCTGCCGTCAACCATGCGCCGTTTGCTTTGTTGCTGTCGGTGATGGTGCCGAGTTCAATGCCTTTGCCGTATACCAACGTTGCCTTGCCTGCGTTATCTACAAACACGTAACCGCTGGTTGCGAAGTGCGTGGTAGCGAACGGGCTCAATGCTACGTCCGTATCGGTTGCGGCTTGTTCGTTTCTGTTGAACGGATCGCCGGATACGAGACCAACTACTTTGCCTTCTGCGTCTTTGATTTGTTCGTATTTTGCACGTTTCATGTTGAGAGCAACTACTTTCGCTTTGCCGTCTGCTTCGATGGTGACGTCAATCGAACCGTGAACGATACCTGCCGTCAAAGCTTTGCCGGTTGCGGTATACACGCTTGCTGTTACCAACACGCCGTCATCTCTCTTAACGAGGCCGGAAGCCACGGTATGAGTGCTCATGCCGGTGTCGCAGCCGTACCAATCCAACTTAGAGTTTTGAGCAGCGGTTGCCTTCCAGGTGCCTGCGTAGTCTGCTTTCCATTGGTTGTTAACCAACACGGTGAAGCTTGCGCTGGCGTAAGAAACGTCCATGCTCATAGCACCCATAGAGAATTTGTAGGTTGCTTTGGATGCTACGCTGACTGCAGCATAACCTTGTGCTTTTGCGGTAGCTTTGATGGTACCTTTGTTTGCATCGTTTGCGTCCGGCGTAACAACGATATCAACGTAGTCGTTGGAAGCCAAATCTTTGATGCCGACAACCGTACCGGCAGCCGCTTTATCGTCTTTATTCAATTTTACTTCGTAGGTCAATTCTACGGAGTCGCCGATATTCGCCAATGCGATCGGGCCGGATACCGCTTCGGAACCTTTCTTCAGTTCCACGGTGGAATCGGGTTCAACCGGAGCCTTTTTAACGGTAACTTCGCAAGATGCTTCCGTCACGACTTTCGCGCCGGCAATACCCTTTTCGTCTACCAAAGTAGCGGTGATCGTAGCCGCACCGGCTTTCACACCGGTAACAACGCCGTCTGCCACGGTAGCTACGCTTTCGTCGCTGGAAGCCCAGACAACGCCTGCGTTCGCCGTCAAGGTAACGGTTTCGCCAACGGTAACTTCTGCCGTGGTTTTATCCAACGTAACGGCAGTTGCTTTGTACGGATCTTCCCCGCAAGCAGCCAATGCGAAAACCATCACTAATGCAAGTGCCGACACAAGCATAATTTTGAGTGACTTTTTCATATTTTCCTCCTAGATTTATCGACTCTTGTCGATGTTTGCTTCAAGTTTAACACAGCGAAAAAACGTTGTCAATACGAAATAAAAAATTAAACTTTGAAATCCCCTCGTTTTCGGAGGATTCCCCGCTTTTTGCGCGTATTTTGCTTCTTTTCGCACCGAATTCCCCTCTTCTTGCCCCCGACAAAACACGGCTTTCCCTCCTTCTTTTTTCAGCCCCCGAACAAGTAGTGCTCTTGGGAAATTTCCCGTATCCGCATTCTTTTTTCCGCCCGGTTTTGCCTTAAAAACAAAACGCTTTTTTCCGAACGAAACAATCGCTTTCCGTCCGCTTTTTTGCCCGCCCGACGGACGTTTTTTTTGAAAAAGAGCCGTCCCCCTCCACATTGCTGAAACTCTGTTGGAATCCTATCGTTCCACAAAATAAAAACAGGCAGCCACTGCTGCCTGTTTTCTGTATTTCTGCGCAATTCCTTGCGTTTCTTCCATCTTTATACTTTTTCGGGTTTCCCCTATCGACACTCCAGCATCATTTTATCTGCTATCAGTGCTATGAACTCGCCGTTC
>CAKPYT010000002.1 GCA_934203075.1 uncultured Clostridia bacterium
GGATATGATAGAATAAGTTTGACTACCATTTAAGATAACACCATACTCAAACGCGGAGACATCTCTAACACCCTAACAACGGGTTTGACTACCATTTAAGATAACACCATACTCAAACTGCGCTAAATACTTGCAAAAGCTGCGTTTGGTTTGACTACCATTTAAGATAACACCATACTCAAACCTTCGGTGGGTCAGCACCTTTTCAGCCCTAGTTTGACTACCATTTAAGATAACACCATACTCAAACGTATTAATGGCGATAAGCCGGAGCAGAAGGGTTTGACTACCATTTAAGATAACACCATACTCAAACTAATATCTCGTCAATAACAACCGAAAACTTGTTTGACTACCATTTAAGATAACACCATACTCAAACGTTTTACCTGCACTATCCTTTATCTTGTTAGTTTGACTACCATTTAAGATAACACCATACTCAAACTTATCGTCTGTTTCAGTATATTCAATCAAAGTTTGACTACCATTTAAGATAACACCATACTCAAACTGCAGAAGTTGCGACTGTCTGACGATGATAGTTTGACTACCATTTAAGATAACACCATACTCAAACATCAGGCTTCTGTTGCGGTAAATGCGTTGAGTTTGACTACCATTTAAGATAACACCATACTCAAACTGCAGGCATTGCTCGATAAGTTTGCTTTCGGTTTGACTACCATTTAAGATAACACCATACTCAAACGCAAGTCGCTCAGACGTCGCAAGGTACTGAGTTTGACTACCATTTAAGATAACACCATACTCAAACTTGTTTCTGGCCAGATGCGCAATGGCTCGTGTTTGACTACCATTTAAGATAACACCATACTCAAACCTCAAATTCGAGCATTTTTGCGCACCACACGCAGAAATCTTAATGGTAGAAGGTGTTTCAATTAAGTTTAACATATAAAAAACTATTCGACAATAATTTCACACAAATCGTGATCCATAATTCTTATCGGCTCTTTTGCCACTCTGTTGCCTTGAGCCTTTTCCAAAAATAATACGGAGTACGGTGCATAGGAAATATGCTCCAGCAATAACTTGAAGTCGGAATCCTCCAGATAGGCCCTTGCGTTTACCAAAACGAACACTGTGACGCCAACAAATTCTGCCTGTGCGTCCAGCCAACTGGCAATTTTTTCTGCAAAAGGTTTTTCTGCCTTTTGCGGCTGAACTTTAAGAGCTTTCAGTAAATCCGGAACGGTGCACTCTGCGTCATACTCGATAGAGACGGGGGATTCCAGGTTCAGTAAATCCGCAAACGCAATGAGCCTTGCTGCCAGATCGGCATATTCCTGACTGAAGCAGGCCTCTACCGTTTTATTCAGTTGCGCATACAGGCCTGCAATGATCTTCTTATCGCAAAGCGATAGCCCGAAGAAATCAAAAACGATAGCGCCTTCCTTTTTGAAAGATACCGTCTTCCCTTCGTCATCCCAGATAAAGTCTCCGTCTTTTCCCTCTTGCTGTAAAAGAAAATCACGGCAATACTGTATAAATTTTGACGTATGTTCCACCACCAGAACGCCAACCCCGTTGAGCAGTTCCAACGGCTTTGAAAAATCAAAATGGCATAACCTCATAGAATAACCAGGCGTTTGTCACTATCGACAACGTTACTTTTGCCCCTCCCTGCAATCAACTCCATCCGTTCGAATTGCTTTTCCGTTACGGTGAGCATCTGAATCAACCCGTTTGGTATACTGTGTTTTCGTACATTTTCTTTTATTGCTTCCCCGACGGTATTGTTCAGCACAATTTTACTGTAAACCGATTCCTGCATCATCACAAAGCCGCTTTTTATTAAAAATTTACGAAAAGCACGATACTCCGCCCTGTCCCGGGCTGTTTCCACCGGAAGATCGAAAAAAACAACAATTCTCATAAACCTATAACTCATAAAAACATATTTGAGACAAATCTCTTGTGCAAAGTGCATTAAAAATGCTTTTACAGTAGATTCCGATCGCATCCCCTACGGTGTATTCCTTCTCCGTGATGACCACCTTTTGGTTCGTCAGGTTTTGCAATTCTCTTTTTGCGTTTGTATCCAGCGTTTCTCCTTCCATTTGAAACACCTTTCTATCCACAATGACGCGAAACGGCTCCATCAGGTCACACGAAAAGTTAAACGGATTAAACTCGCTTCGATGAAACAGCCCGATTTGCGTGCTGTACCCGTTTGCGACAATCGCACGATTAAAGGCGGATAGCAAAATAGAGTAACCGTAATTCAACGCACTGTTTGCAAAGTTTTGCTTGTTTCTGGAAAAAGTCAACCCAAACAAAGCATTGAAATAGACTTTGGCGGCGTGTCCTTCCCGATTCGTTGCATCGCCCGGCTGCAATCGCCCTATGTACGAAAACAACAGGTTGGCCTGTTCGGACCCGACGTCCTCCAGATGCCGTGCTTGCTGGTATATTTTGTTCTCTACGATTTCCGTCCACACGCTTGTGCGGACTGCTTCCGCCCACTCTATTTGCGTTTTTAGTTTTTTACTGGCATCATGACTGCCGTTCAACGGCAGCAACTGAGAATGCGGATTGTGCTGCTCGTCGCAGAACACCACGTTGATTTTATTTTTGATGAGTTCACACACCAACGCCGACGTTAATGCCACTGCGGTTGACTCCACAATCAACGTGGATATCTCTGACAGATGAATTTTTTGAATCTGCTCGTTCCTGCACACAAGATAGCCCATTTTATACTCGAGCTTGCTGTGAGAAGAAACCACTACCGTCCGCCAACTCATTGCCGATAAAACGCCGTAAGATTCACGATGCTCTTATAATACCCCGTAGGGGATTGCGTAATGAGCAGACATTCTTCCTCTTCTCCAAGCCTTTTGGAATGACGGATATTTCCGGAATTTGACGCCCCCCCTATCTGGGATAAATTGGACAAAGTGCTGTTGCACTGCATAAAACGGAGAATTTCTGACAACACCAAAACCTGATTTCGCTCGCTCAATTCGCAAAAGTTGTTTTTCTTTTCTTCCAGAGTCTTGATTTGAGCAGAAAAGGACGGAAGATTTACGTAAGGCACACTGCGCATTTTCTCAACCAACACGTCGTACAATGCGATATTCCCTTCTTTGAAGAGCTTGTCAAACTCCGGAGACGGATTCAGCTCTGCGTTTGCTTCCTTTTGCTTTTGCATAAAGGAGGTTATCCTTTTCAGATAACAAGCGCCGGCATGATCCAGAACCAACTCATTGGCATTACAAAATACAATTTGGGCACCCGTCTTTCCCCTCAACCACACATAAGCACCGTTTAACTTCAATAGCGAGTTAATTTTGATTTTTTCAATCAAGACCTGCGGCTGATCCAATCCGACCGTTTTTTGCAGATACTCCGGAACCTTCTCTTTGCCGAGTACGTCTATATATACGGGAATCGCTTCTAAGGAAATCTGTACCGTTTTCTTCTTATCCAGGCTTTTTACAAGGGCAAAATATGCCGTGGTTGCACTATCGTAGCCGCCATATTTTGTTGTATCTTCCAACGGGCAATTTCGCTTTAACGGGATCAATTTGTCATTTGCTCCCTTTGTTTTTATGGTTGCTTCATATAACTTCCCTTCGCCTTCCGACGTAAAACGCACCACTCTGCAAGTATTTTTGTTAACGACGGAGATCACCTTTTGCTTGTAGGACGGATCCCATGCATTTTTGAGTGGTTTTGCAAACAGCTTATTGATATTGATGTCCTTGTCGTTTTTCTGATTTCTTGCGAAATAGATTTTTGCATTCCCGTTGAATTTTGTATGCCAAACGTTCCCTACCACAATATTCAGGTAGGCGTCTTTTGCATGGTGTAAATCGTTCAATTCCCGCACTTTGACAATCAGCGGCTCCAGTCTCTCGCCGTTTATGCTGTTTTTGAAACGAACGACGTTTCTTGCCTTGGAATACACAATTTCCGTAGCAGGATACATTTGCTTTAAGAGTTGTGCCACCGCTTTCGTGCTTTGGCGCGTTTCCACCAGTTGGCGATTGATAAAATCGGCGATTTCTTCCTGACTCAGGGGAGTTGCACGCGTTAGCCGCTTATATTTTTCATCACTGATAAAGCCCTTTTTGTGCCAAACAGACCAAATGGGCTGCCTGTTTGCTCTTATTTCCTGTGCGACAGGGTAATTATCTCCTTTTTGCGCATTGGCTGTTTTACAGCACAATACCCTGTTATTCAGGAGGCTATCGTCCGGTATTATAGATTGCGGATAGATATGATCGATATCGCAAATATTGGTATTGAATACCTCTTCTAAGGGGATCGGTCTTCCGGTGTATGCACAACGCCCCATCTGCATGTAGTACAAATAAAGTCTGTCTTTCAATAGTTTTTCGGCACTTTCGTTCTCCAACCTCCCCAACAAATCGTCCGCGCCCCATTGCCGAACGTCTTCTTTGCATCTGTTGTACAACTCCATCATTTGTTCTTTTCTGGATTTTGTGCGTTGCCCTTTTTTCTCCGTCTCGTCCCCCCTTGCCATTTCTATGAAAATACGCTCCGGCGGACCGCCTTGCACCTTCTCAATCTCTCTGGCAAGACATATCGTGCGCCAAATTGCCCTTTTTACCGAAGGAGAGCAATATAAATCCTCAATGGTCTGATACGTCACTTTACCGTCTTCTCGGCTTTGCGCATTAAACTCCTCCACCTTTTTCTTGAACCCATAATCACCGGACAACAATTCCATTAGATTGCATCCGGTTTTGCGCATCGCTTCTATGAATGTAAAAACCTCTCCGTTCTCGTCCACGGAAACGATTTCTGTACTGTTCAGGAAAGTTTTGGACAATCTGCCCCACCCGCTGCAATTCAAATCCTTCAATTTTTTGGTGGTTTCCTCATCCAGATGATACATACGCTTTGCACGCTCGGCTGCGTCGTTCTTGTTCCCCATGATGGTGAACCACTTGATAATTTCTTCGCACATGTCTTCGTTAAAACGTTCGCCAAACACACGCTTGAAGAATCGCAATGTGGAAAATCCGTTTTTGATTTCTCCGTCTATTCCTTTAATTTTCTCTTTTGTTTTCTCCTCTTGCGTGATGAACCCTTCTTTTGCCAAAACGTCCAAAATCTCTTTGATTGTAAGTTTCTTGTTGTGGTCTTTTGCCTCATTCAAAAGAACCTCTCGAGCCTTTTGATCAAGCTTCTTTCCATCGAACGTAATATTGTTGAGCTCATTTAAAAACGCAAACTCGCTATACAAAAGAGACTGCTTGGGAAGCACGTCTTCCCCCACCAGATACGTGCATTTGTTGGTCATGCGCCGAATGAACTGATCTTCCGAGGCCTGTTTGTTCACGACCTGATCGAAATTCCAGGGAGTGATTCTGGTTGTCTCCATTCCGTCGTATTTTTTGCACCATGCAAAACCTTTTTCGGCATGTGCCGTATTGAGGGGGCCGACGTAATAGGGGATCCGGAACGTCAAAAGCGAAATTATCTTTTTCTTTACACTCCAACCGTCGCTTGTTTCGTTTAAAAACGGGAAATTGACGCTTGCATTGTTCAGAATCGTTTCGAGTTCTGCCAGATGAACCTGATAAGGAATGACGCCGTTCGCATTGGAACGCTGCTTATCCAAAAACGTCCCGTCGTTGATTCTTTTTAATATTTCTTCGTCCGTAACGAAACTTTTCAGGTATTTGTAAAAATCTTCTTTCGACACGTGTTTAAAAGACTTTTGTCCGTCTTTCCCCACATATGCCGCATAGTTGTTTATTTCTTTTTGTTTTCTAAAAACTTCTTTATACTTTTCTGCCCCGAAATTATTTTTTACGTATTTTTTTAACAATCTCAAATCCTGATTGTGACTCTCATATTTCGCACACATTGCTTTGGAAACGTATTTGTGATTGCCAAGTATTTGTGTTAAGACCGCCCAATCGTAAATGGTTTTCATCTCGCACAGCAAAGCATACTCATCTTCCGAAAAAATTTCTTTTTGTTTCTCTAGTTCAAAATTGGCATCGTCAAAACAAAGACTTTTTTGCGGTGGATCTTCTTCTCCGAACAAATCCTTTACGTTAATTTGCAGCCCCACAATGCCTTTCATGATTGCCCTGCATGTTTTATCACTGCCAACGTCAAAAAGTTGTTTCAGTTTTCGCTCTTTCTCCGACTTGGTGAGAGATTTATTGCAAAGCGTACCAAAAACTTCGTCCAGGCTCGTTACGCTAAACGTTTGCTTGTCCTCATCCATTTCCCCTAATATTTCATTGATTTTGTAAATCGCATCCTCTGCTAAAGATTTTTCGTCGATATTGAAGGTTTGCCCTTCAAATAAGAAATGCCCTCTGTTTTTAATGATGTGTGCGACAGCAAGATAAAGCAGCCGCACGTCCCGAATCTCTTTTGCACTCTCTTTCTCCAAAAAGGCTGCTCTTAAATGGTAGATCGTCGGATATTTTTTAAAATACTCTTTATCACGAAAAACTTCATCATGAAACAGACAATCGCGATACCGGACGTCTTCCCCTTTATCTTCCACCAGGTATTTACTGTTGTTCAGCCTTTCAAAAAAGCAAAAATCGACTTTTGCAATTTCGCTTGCAAATAATTCTTGCAGCAGCTTTATTCTTTGGCGCTTTCTTGCAGTGCGGCGACGGGAAGTGCGATTCATGCGTCTGTCTTTGGCCGTCTTTGCCGCGTCAAAAAGATAAACGCCCCAATAATCCTGCCCGCGTGCCCGCAACAAATTATACTCTTCGTCCGTTGTTGCCCAACCTATCGAATCCGTACCGATATCAAAACCGATATAATATTTTTTGTTCATGTGTTGACATCTCCTTAATCTTATGTTATAGTAGGGCTACTCAGATGATTGACTACCATTTGAGATAACACCATTCGTTCAAATAAAATTTTTTCAAATCGCCGGAAGTCCGGTTCGCACGTTGTGCGGAAACTCGAAACTCGCTTTGCGAGTTTTTTGTTTTTGTCGGTGCCTTACGCTTCCTCTCTCAGCCGGATGCACCGCTTTTGGTTTCGCTGCGCTCTTCGCCCCACCAGTCCGGCAGGAGGTCCTTCAGCGTGACGGTCCTTCGGCTTTCGTAATCCACCAGAATTTCCATATTTTCGTTTTCTTTGTTCAACTGATACAAAAACTCCCGGCAGACGCCGCAGGGCATACCGCTTCCTCCACCGTACGGAGCCTTCTCCCGAAAGGCAATCAGCCTTTTGATTTTCGTCTGCCCGCTGTTGACGTACATATTCAGAGCGGCAACCCGCTCCGCACACAGATTCATCACGCCGCTGCACGCCTCGATGCAAAACCCGGTGTAGATAGTGCCGTCCGCACTTTCCAGAGCACACACGACGTGATGCGCATACACGAAAGGCGATACCTCCTGCGGGTGATACTCCTTTTTTGCACGTTGATAGAGTTCTTCCCAAATATCCATAAATTTCCTCCCCGAAATGTACCTGCACAGGTGTTTTCGGCAAACACTTTTCCTTTTCCTTCAAATCTATCATACCTTTGGGAAGGGGGGCTGTCAAGACTTCCTTGATTTTCCCGTATGAAAAAGGGCAAGATGTCCCATTTGCGGGACTTTTGTCCGAACTTCAGAACGCTTTTGCCGCCTTTTCCGAAACTTTTGAGCGATTTCCCCGAGCAATTCCCGCACCAAAACAAGAACGCCCGACCGAAACTTTACGAATCATCGCGCCTGTTCCCCTCCCGTGATCCTCACGGGAACCCTATTTTTTAAAAAAAGCGCAAAAACCACAAACAAACGTTTTACAAAAATAAATTTTTACTGTAAAATCTTATGAAAATAAACTATCGGAATGGAAAACCAAAGGTTTTTCATACAATAGAAAGAATACGCCGGGAGGAAATTTATGAAGAAACCGCTATCGAAAACACTGTTTGGAAAAAACTTATGCAGCGACAAGGTGCTTCGACACTACATGCGCCCACGCATGTTTGCAGCCTACCGGCACGCCAAATGCGAGGGGTTACCCCTCGACAAAGCCACGGCCGAAGCCGTGGCCTGTGCCATGAAAAAATGGGCGATTGCCAACGGAGCCACGCACTATACACATTGGTTTCATCCGCTGCACGGCAAAACGGCGGAAAAACAGGTTTCCTTTTTAGAGCGGGACAAAAACGGGTCCGTCGAGACCTTTTCTGCGGATGCTTTAATGAAAGGGGAAGCGGACGCTTCCAGCCTGCCAAACGGCGGGGATCGCTTTACGTTTGAAGCACGCGGGTATACCGTTTGGGACTACACCTCCCCCGCTTTTTTGAAAGCAGACGTTTACGGAAACAAGGTGATGTACGTTCCCACGGCCTTTTGCTCCTATCACAACACCGCGTTGGACGAAAAAACGCCCCTGCTGCGCGCAACCGAACGCCTGAACAAGGAAAGCCTGCGTATTCTGCACGCTTTAGGATACAAAGCGCACAAAGTGATTTGCAACGTAGGAGGCGAGCAGGAATACTTTTTAGTACGAAAACAGGCCTTTGACGAGCGCACGGATCTTCGTTTTTGCGCAAGCACGCTGCTCGGTGCGGAGCCGATTCTCTCCCAGGAGGCAACGTTCCACTATTTTGGCGCTATTTCGGATGACGTCAGCCGCATTATGCACGAAATCGACACTACGCTATGGGAATTGGGCATTCTGGCAAAAATTCAGCACTGTGAAGTTGCTCCGGCGCAATACGAACTGGTGCCGCAATTTGCCCCCATCAATCTGGCGTGCGACGAAAACAGAATCATCATGGAAACCATCCAACGGATTGCGAGAAAATACGGCTATGAAGCGATTTTCCACGAAAAACCTTTCCGCCATGTGAACGGCAGTGGCAAACACGTGAATCTTTCGCTCGGCACGGATACCGGCCTGCAATTGTTTGACCCCGCACGCTGCGACACGCCGCTGTTTTTACTGTTCTTCACCGCCATGCTTGCGGCAATCGATCGGTACTACCCGCTTGTGCGGGCCTCCTGTGCCTATCGCGGCAACGATCTGCGCCTCGGCGGAAGCGAAGCGCCGCCTGCTCTCGTTTCCGTCTTTATCGGGGCCGAAATGCAAGGGCGGCTCGAGGCTTATTTAGAGCATCGCCCCTTTCTGCAAAACGCAACGGCCCTGCATACCAAAATCACGCATCTGCCGCTGACCATGCGCGACGGAAGCGACCGCAACCGTACCAGCCCGTTTTGCTACAACGGGAACAAATTCGAGTTTCGCATGGTGGGGGCCTCCCAATCCCTTGCGTGGCCGGGAACCTGCCTGTGCACGGCACTCTGCGGCGTTCTGCACGAGATTGCGGACGCCTTGGAAAAGGCTCCCCTCCCGAAAAACGAGTTCCTACAGGAACTGATTCGAAACAACTATTTGCAGCACAAGCGCATTGTGTTTAACGAAAACTCCTACGACGAAGCATGGCACAAAGAAGCGCTTCGCCGAGGACTGAAGGAATATCGTGATACGGAAGCCTGCCTGCCCGTATACGACGACGAAAGCATTGTTGCGCTGTTTCGGGATACCGGGGTGTTGACTCCGCACGAACTGGAATTGCGCAAAAACACGCAACGCCGGATATACGACGAAACCGTCCTGACGGAGGCAAAAACGCTTTGCGACATGCTGTATCGTAAAATTCTGCCGGCGATCGAAGCCGTATCCCCCTCCGACGAACAGCGTTTGCATTTTGCAGCAGAGGAATTGGCGCAAGCCGTTGCCTCCGCTGCCGATTCCCGCACTCTGCTGCAGCAGATGGAGGCAGTACGCACCCTTTACGACGCGCTGGAACCGAAACTTTCGCAAGCCGCGGTTGCCATGCCGACTTACAACGAACTTTTATTTTAGCCTCAGGGCTCCAAAGGAAAAACCCGTTTTCGCAACTCTGCCGGAAAGCGGGTTTTCTCTTTTCCGAAATCCCTTTTAAAAAACAATTTTCCCGATTTTCTTTTCGAATAAATGCCGCTTCTTCTCTTTACAAAACCCAAGAAAAATATTACTATTTTGATAAGATTGCATGCGGGCGGTGATAACGTGCGGGACAAACTGAAAAAGTTCATGAATAGCTTAAAAGAAAAACTGATCGACGAAAAAGAACGCGAGCATTTGCAATTTTTGTGTATTTTTGTGGTTTTGGCGATCATTTCCCTGGGGATGAGCATTGTAAACCTGGTGGTGGATTCCCGCCCGCTTTTGTACTTTACCCTTGCTTTTTTTGTGCTAAACGTGCTGGATATCGTTCTGGCATGCCTTTCCCCCATGATGGAAGCCGTTTCGCGCGTTCTCTTTTTCTTTGAAATTTTATGGCTGCTGACTTATTTCGTCATCACCGGCTCTGCCGAAGGTTTCAGTGCGATCTGGTCGTGCCTGCTGCCCGTCGGGGCCCTATTGCTGTATCGCCGCAAACAGGGAACCCTGCTTTCCGGCATCATGTTCGCTATTCTGGTGTTTTTCTTTTGGACACCCCTCGGAAAGCCGCTGTTGCAGTACGACTATTCTCCCGTTTTTATGCTGCGTTTTCCCATGTTGTATGCCGCCTCTTTCTGCATCGGGTTCTTATTGGAAACGGTACGCGCCCACACGCAGGAAAGACTTGCGGAATCCAACCGGCGCTATCGCATTCTTTCTTATACGGACATGCTGACCGGCCTCGGAAACGAAACCCTGTACGTCCGTACGGTGGACCGATTGGAACGTTTGATTCACCGCGGGCACGCAACGTTTGCCATCGCCGTGATGGACGTGAACGGGGTAAAATCCACCAACGATCAATACGGGCATCGCTACGGGTGCCATCTGATTGTGACCGCCGGTAAAAAATTGCCGGAAATCTTTCCGCATAGCAGATTGTTTCACATCGGCGGGGATGAATTCGTTGCCATCCTCACCGGAGAAGACTATCGTCAGATCGAAACCCGAATCGAAGCGTTTCGCGAGGCTCTTTCCTGCAAAACGATTTCCTTCGAAAACACGGAACTGACCCTTTCCGTCGCAATCGGTTATGCGTTTCACAAAGAGGGAGAAAGTTATTCCGATACTTTCCAACGGGCAGACAAGCAAATGTATAAAAATAAAAGAGCCATGAAGGATCAATACGGAATTGCCATGCGTTGAACACTTTTCCGCCCGACGGGGTGGCTTTCCCGTTTCGCCTTGCGATGGAATCCCTTCCCTTGCAAAAGTCTGGGGAATTTCCTGTTTCTCCCGCTCCGTTTCCGTAAACCCCGCGGGGCAACCTTATAAAAAGAATAAAACCCGCCTTTGCCAAGCAAAGGCGGGTTTCGTTTTTCCTTTAAAATTCAATTGTTCTGCTGCGGCAATTCGTCCGAAGCAAACAGTCGGGGCATTTCCCGCTTATGTTGCGTGCGTTTGTACGTTTGAAGCACGCGCGCTTTCAGTTCATCCGTCCCCGTGCCTTCCGTCAGATAGGCATCCAATTCCCGATAGGTCAATCCGAGGTCCGCTTCGTCCGTCTGCCCGTCGTACAACCCGGCGGAGGGAGCCTTTTCCCAGATGTGCCGCGGAGCCCCGAGGTGTTTCAGAAAAGCCTGCACCTCGCTTGCCGTTAAATCCGCTATGGGGTTAAAATCGCAGGCTCCGTCCCCCCACTTTGTGAAGTAGCCCATCACGCGTTCGCTGCGATTGCCCGTGCCGGCAACCAGAGCATTGCGGCTTTGCGCCAGAGCATAGAGAACGGTCATGCGAAGCCGTGGATTCACGTTCGTCAGGGCCAGACGGCTGCGATCCGTCGGCGGCAGACGCAGCGCGCGTTCCGTTTGCATTTTCAACTCGGACAAATCGATCGTTTGCGTTTCGATGGCGAACTGCTTTGCCAATTGCAAAGCGTCCTGCAGGTCGCTTTCATAATTCTGTCGGCTGCAGCACGGCATCATCACCCCGAGGGTATTTTCACACGCCGCCTTGCACAAAATGCCGACCAGCGCACTGTCCTTTCCTCCGCTGTTGCCGAACACAATCCCCTCCGCTTTGGATTGCTCCAGAACGTTTCGAATCCATTGTACTCTTTTTTCCAATTCCGCTGTGTAATTTCTCATCTTGCTTTTTCGGCTCTTCCGAAAAGAAAGTACTTTTTCGTTTTCGTTTGCCCGCCCTTTGCAATGGCGGGCAAAACGAGCCGATTCTCCTGATTTTATTATATCATAATTCTTTGGGGATTGCAAAAATATCGCAAATTACGCGAAAATACTTGCCGTTCCGCTCAAAACGTGCTAAATTAAAAACTACCGATTGGTAGTTTTTAAAACAAACAAGCAGAGGGAGGAAAAAATGAAGATTCGAGGAAAGGAAGAGATTCTTTTCGCAGCACTGCAGTTGGCGGCAGAAAAAGGGCTCCGCGCCGTTTCGATGAGCATGATTGCGGAAAAGGTCGGAATGAAAAAACCGTCGCTTTACAATCACTTTGCTTCCAAGGAAGAGTTGGTGCGGGAAATGTATCTTTTTTTGCGGGAAAAAGCGAAGAGGGACGGGAACGTTTCGGCTTTTGCCGCGGAAACATTGCCGGACCTGCCTGCGGAAGAACTGCTGCAAACGGCAACGGAAAACTACCTCAGAATAACGGAAAGTGCGGAAATGCAGACTTTTTATAAAGTCCTTTATTCCGAACGGACCTTTTCCGAAATCGCGGCGCAGATCCTGACGGAAGAAACGGAAAAAATGATTGGCGCCTCCGCCGCGCTTTTGACCGAACTGCAAAGGCGAAACCTGCTTTCCTTTGCGGACGTCGACACAAGCGCAATGAGCTTTGCCTTGACCGTTCACGGAATGATGGATTACTTTGCCGACCGAAACCTCAGCAAAAAGGATACGGAGCCCTCCCTCCCGGATTGTTTACAAAAATACATTGCAGTTTTCTGCAGGGAGCATAGAAGATAACATGAAAAAACAATTATTCTACTATTTCGGCCTGACCGGCCTCTTGAGTTTTTTGTCCTACACGGCTGCCGTCGTTTTTTCTCCGCTGGCGTACCCCGGGTACGACTGGATGAGCCAAGCCGTAAGCGATTTAAGCGCAGCGGATGCCCCTTCCTTAGCGCTATGGAACCGGCTGAGCAGCCTTTACAACGTTTGCGAGGTGCTGTGCGCCTCCGTTGCGTGCATCGGCATACAAAACGTCGGGTCTAAAAAGCTGCGAATCGGCGTTTCTCTTTTTGCGGTGATGGAGGGTGTTTCCGCCATCGGGTACCGCATGTTTCCCCTTTCGGCAAGCGGATACGCCGGCACGTTTCAGGACGTGATGCACATGATCGTTACGGCTGTCGTTGTGTTGCTTTCCATCCTTTCGTTGGTTCTGGTTCTTCTTGCGGGACTGCGGGACAGAACCTATAAATCCTACGGAATTTGTGCGGCCGTTGCCCTTGGCATGATGCTGTTCGGAGCACTCGGTACGAAAATCGTGCCGGCAGCGTATTTCGGCATTGCGGAGCGATTCAGCGTTTTTGCGGCAACCGGTTTTAACGCGGCGCTTGGCATTCTGCTGTTCCGTTCCCGCAAGAGCCCGACGAACGAGGGTTGTCCTGTGAAAGGCGAAAGTCTTTAAACGCCCCTTCGCCCGGAACCCGAACGAAAAGGCCTTTCCGATACCACAAAAAGCAACCGGATGCGGCAAGAAATACCTGTTTTGCCGCATCCCCGCCGGGAATCAGAAACGGAACCCACGGAGACCGAATCTATCGGCAGACTTCCTCGGCTCTCCTTTGCCTTGCCGTAAGAAACAGCAAAACCGGGGAGGCTTGCCCGAATAAAAAAGAAACGCCCTGCGTCTTTTGCACGCAGGGCGTTTGATTTTTTCGTATGTTTCGGCAAAACGAGCCGAAAGCGTGGGCAACGAACTTATTTGCGCAGAACTTTTAACTGTGCTTCGATCGATTCGCGCGGCTGCAAGCCGATGGACGTATGAACTACTTCCCCCTCGCGGAAGAAATACAGCGCGGGAATGCTGCTGATTCCGTACTTTTGCGCCAACTCCGGCTGTTCGTCCACATTGACTTTCCCCACCTTGATATCTTCGTTCTTTTCTGCAATTTCCTCGATCACGGGAGCGAGCATACGGCACGGACCGCACCAACTTGCCCAAAAATCCACCAGAACCGGCTTTTGAGATTGCAATACTTCCTGTTCAAAATTTTCTTGCGTTAAGATAACTTCCATTTTCTTTCCTCCTTTCTTTTTCTTTATAATTTCAATACGCCGAACAGCAATACGCCGACGGCTGCGGAACACACGATGAGTAAAATCGGGTGCAGGCTTTTCCCTTTGATTTTTATTTGCGAAACGCCAAGCAGCACAAGGAACAGCCCGAGGGAAATCCAATCCGTCTGGGCGAATGCTTCAAAATTCCATTGCTGAAACACAAACGCGGGAGCGGCAAGCCCAAGCAGAATCGTAAGCGCGGCGGAGGATATGAGCCCCACCACCACCGGGCGAACGCCCCACAACGCCCCTTGAACGAAGCGGTTCGTGCGGAACTTTTCGTATGCTTTTGCAACCAGAAGAACAATCACGAAGGACGGCAGCACCACGGCAAACGTGGCGACCACACCCCCGAGAATCCCCCCTTGCGAAAACCCGACGTACGTTGCCATGTTCACCGCAAACGGCCCCGGCGTGGATTCTGCCACGGCCATGAAGTTAACGATTTCTTCATACGTCAGCCAACCGTTTCCTACTACCTGCTGGCGAATCATCGGGATCATGGCATAACCGCCGCCGATGGTGAACAGCCCGATCTGAAAGAACGTCCAAAACAGTTGAAGATAAATCATTCCCGTTTTCCTCCTTCCGTTTCGGACGAGGCATCTTCCGGCGCATTTTCACCCGTGCAGGTCCCGGCTTCTTCCGTCCCGAAAGCGGAACAAGAACCTGCCTCCTGCCTTGGTTCGGCCTCGGATTGCCCGGTCGGGCTCTCCGGGGAAGACTCCTCCGCAGAGGAGGACGAGGTCTCTGCCGCCGCAGCCTTCTTCTTGCAAAAGAACCCGCGATACACCACGCCGAACACCAACCCGAACAGGATCAGCCAAACGGCATTGACGTTCAGCAGCGTGACCAAGGCAAAAGCGATGACGGCAACGGTTAACGTGAGCCACGTTTTTTCCATCGGCTTTACGATTTTTACCACTGCGTTCAGAATCAATACCACTACGCAGGCACGAATCCCGCGGAAAGCGGCGTTAATCCAATAGTTGTTTTTCAGCAATTCCCCGAAATACCCGATGATCGTTATCACAATGACACTGGGCAGCACGGCCCCGATCGTAGCGCACAAGGATCCCAGAACCCCTGCGATTTTGTACCCGATAAAGGTTGCGGAATTCACTGCCATAACCCCGGGCGTAGATTCCGCAATGGAAATCATATCCAGAATATCTTCCGACGTGACCCACTTTTTGTTTTCTACCGTTTCCCGCTCCATGAGAGAAATCATCGCGTATCCGCCGCCGAACGTGAACAGCCCGATCTTGAAAAAGGTCAAAAACAACTCCCACGCGTTGCGCGCTTTTGATTTTTTCATTCTATTCCCTCCAAACAAAACGAAGGAACGTATTCTTCCTCCTCGGAAGACAATTCCTGACAAAACCCGTTTTCCAGCCCCAACTCGTCAAAAGCAGTCAGGACGGAATCGTACTCCTCTTCGGAAAGCCGCCGATTCAATGCCCGGTAGCGGGCATCCGTTTTTGCCAGATGGCAGGGGAAATACTGCCCCATCACACTGACGTATATTTCCGTGCCGAACGTATCCCTTAAAAAACGCAAAACTTTGACGCTTTGCTCCGTCAACGTCGGCAGAACCAGATGCCGCACGATCATACCGCGCAGCATCAGACCGTCTTCATCAAATTCGTCCGCGGGGCAAAGTTCCCGCATCTTCACCAACGCCTTGCTCGCTACGGCGAAATAGTCCGCCGCGCCGGAATATTTTTGAGACACTTCCGCATCGACGTATTTACAATCCGGCAGGAAAATATCTGCCACGCCACGCCAGGCTTCCAACGCTTCGACCGAATCGTAACCGGAAGTATTCAGCACCACCGGAACGGTCAGCAGCGGCTTGATTTCCCGCACGGCGTTCGCCAACGACACGGAATAGTGGCTTGGCGTTACAAAATTGACGTTATGTGCTCCCTCGCTCTGCAGCCGCAGCACGATTTTTTGCAGTTGTTCCTTCGAAACGTCCTTCCCGAACGCTTGCGCACTGATTGGATAGTTCTGGCAATAGACGCATCGTAAATTGCACCCGCTGAAAAAAACCGTTCCGCTTCCGCGCGTGCCGCTGATGCAAGGCTCTTCCCAAAAGTGCAATGCCGCGCGCGCCAATCGAAACGTATCTTTTACGCCGCAAAAGCCGACCGCCTGAGACCTGTCGACATTACATTTTCTCGGACATTCGTTGCACCGCATAACTGCTCCTTTTCGCCTACACTATACCACACTTCAAAAAAAACACCTACCGTTTTACTTGGACTTTGTCTTGATTTTCTTCGATTTTTTCGATTGCAGCCGCCCGGATTCCTTTCCGCTGCCGCCGTTTCCTTTTCCTCTTTTTCTTCGAACCCGTTCCAAAGTCTTTGCTTTTTCGGCCTTCCGTCTGCAAGCGTTGTCGCTGCACAAAAAAAAAGAAAAGCGGAAATTCTCCGCTTTTCTTAGGATCTCGCCCGCAGCCTTGTTACGCAATTTGCAAAATAGCGGCATACGTTTCGTTCACCTGCACTTTATAGTTTGCGGCATCCCGACCGACCAATTCCACCCGATCGATCAGAACCCTTTTTTGCTCCCCGATTGCCGAGGTTTCGAAACGTGCTTTTAACCCGCCTACCGCAACCTCATCCTGCTCCAGCAGGTTCTGCAGTTCGCCCACCTCGGAAAAGGTTACCGCTGTAGTGCCGTCAAACAGTTTATCGTTTGCCACAACGGAAAGATACAACTGCCGCGGCAGAACCTGAATCCATTCATCTTCCGCCACGGGGCGATAGTTCTTTGCCTGTTCGCCGCTGATTTCCACGGAATAAGACACTTTCTGTTTTCCGACCGCAGCCCCCGTCAATTCACACCGCACGGCGATACCGACGTCATCCCCCGGAAGGGCCCGGTACACTGCGTTTGTAACAAAGTCCGTCGTACCGTCGTAAATCTTTTCCTTTTCGGAAAGGCTCCATTTCAGTTCCCGCGGCAAGACCGTAAGCGTACCGGGACGACACTCTACGTCATAACCCGCAACTTCTGCGTTTTCCACCCGAATTTCATAAGAACCGACGTCACACCCCTCTTTGGCGTCCGTCGTCAACAGAGGATATAATTCGATTTCGTCATCGTGATCCCCCACACAGCAATGCAATTGAGGCAGCGCATCTCCGTAACGCACGGTTGCGTCCTCTGCCTGCAGCACAAGGAGGGGGTTGCGGACCGTAATCGCCATGGTTTGGTTCAGGTTCTCGTAACCGGTGAATTCTGCCTGCAGCGTATACTCGCCTGCGGCCTGCGGATGAAACTCGAACACGCGCGATTCTTCGTGTACGGCTTTTTCTCGTTTATACTCTTTGCCGTTTACCTTCCACACGACCTCGTCCTGCGGACGAAACAGGCAGGACGGTTCCAACGAGATGCGGTACGGTTCCGTTTCGTCGTTCAGCCGGAACACTGCCGTTCCGCTCAGAACGGACGTAGCGTTTTTCGGGCTGTTCGGCACGGTAAACAGCGTGACGGCAATGAAAGCGGCAATGGCCAGCGCCACGACACACAAAACGGCGATGACACGCTTTGCTCCGACGGACAGCCCGCCCGAAGACTCCCCCTCCTGCAGAGCAAGCGTTTTTTCTCCTCGTGCCGCTGTGCCGTTTTTGCCCTTACGGGACGCCTCGTCCGCCCGAGTCTGTCGTTCGGCGGTTCGTGCCGTTGCATTTTCTCTTTTTCTCTTTTCGTTTTCACACGCGGTCGATTGCGACCCTGTCGTTTCGACTGCGGATTCCTTTTGATCGTATTCTTTCAAACTCGTATTCCTCCGCCGACAGTATGCGCAATTCCGCACGGATTATGAATCCGCCGCGCCCCCTTTTGAAAAGTGCCTCCGTCCACGCGGGACTGCGTCCTTTGCAAAGTAAATCTGCCGTAGGGAAAAACCTCAAAAAAATTTAAAAAAGCGGAACAAAGCCGAAAAGAACCTCTCTTCTGCCTTGCTCCGCGAAAAAACGGCCCTACTCGATTGCGAGCAACTGCGCGTTCGAGACCCCGGCAATTTCGTTGATATCCCGAATAAGTTGATCCACTTCGCTTTGAATGAAGGAAAGGTCAATGGACATTACCACGTTTGCCTTGGAATTGATCGGCAGATTCTGCGTGATGGTCAGAATATTTGCCCCGTCTTCCGATAGTTTTTTCAGCACTTCGCCGAGCATCCCCGTTTTGTGCGAAAGCGTGAACGTGATTACCGCTTTGCGACACTCCGTATCCGTATTGGTGGCAAACACATAGTCTTTATACTTATAATACGTGCTGCGGGAAATTCCCGCCTGCTTTACCGCTTCGGAAACGTCCTTCACCTGCCCGCTCGTGGCCAGGGTTCTGGCCAGAACCACCTTTTCGAAATAAGGCGGAAGAATTCGCTTATCCACCAAAAGATATTTCCCCGTACTCATTGTGATACCTCCTCGATTCCTTTTTTATTTATCGTAACGGCAAGTGCTTTCCAGCCGTTTGCTATCCCTTGTAGTTTTTCGTTTAAGGCCTCTTCCATTCGATGCGCAGAAATACAAAGAAAAGTTGGCCCCGCCCCGCTGACATTAAATGTTTCGCCGCCGCACTCTCGACAAAGGCTCTCCACTTCTGCAGCGTTGCGAAACAGTTGTTTGCGGTATTGTTCGTGAAGTCGGTCCCCGGTTGTGATTTTTAGCAATTCCACGTTGCCCGTTTCCAGTGCGTAGGGCAACAACGCCGCCCGGGACAGATTATAGACGGCATCCGTCCGCAGGACTTCTTTGGGCAAAACGGCACGTGCTTGCTTTGTGGATACCCGAAAAGACGGAATCAACACTGTAAAGCATAGTTTTTCAGATACATCAAACCGGACACTATGCGTTTTTTGTCCCTCCGTTACAGAAACGCACAACCCGCCGAACAGCGCAGGCGCAACGTTATCCGGATGACCTTCCACACCGACACAAATTTGCAGAATCTCTTCTTTGGAAAGTACGTTTCCCCACAGGGCATTTGCCGCATATGCTCCCGCACAAATCAATGCAGCGGAGGACCCCAGGCCACGAGAGATCGGCACGTTCGTTTCACAAAACGTAATTCTGACCCAAGGGTCTTTTCCGATTCTCTTACAAACTTCCCGATAAGCCACATATGCCAGATTCGCTTCGCCGCAATCCTTCGGAGGACATCCCTCGATGCAAAAACCGTGCTTCTGCTTTTCAAATTCTATTTGGTTGTAAAGGCAAAAGGCAATCCCCACACTATCGAATCCCGCCCCGAGGTTGGCAGAAGTCGCCGGCACTTTCAGTTTAATTCTCTCCATTTTTGCTTCTTTTCTCCTCCTTTTTCCGGAGAATCACCCTCTGTACAAATGCGGGCATCTCATCCTTCTTTACCCGATCGGTATGAATCACCTTTTTTCTGCAGGCCTCCTCCAATGCTTGCGGCACCGGAATCCCACAGACGTTATGCAATTTCTCTACGGCGTCAAAATCGTTCGCTGCGCATTGCCCCAACGCCTCCAACACACAGGAAGCAAATTTATAGGGAGAAGCAGTGGAAAGGACCACGGTTTTTCGTTGTCGCACTCCCTCTGTGTTTTTCACTTTTTCGTACACGCTCCAAGCAACTGCCGTATGAGGGTCCATCAGATAGCCGTGCGAATCGTAAACACGACGGATCGTTTCTGAAGTTTCCTCATCCGTCGCAAAACCCGCAACAAAACTTTCCTGCAACTTGCGCAGTTCCTCCGCTGTGATTTCATACCGACCACGTGCCGCAAGACGTGCCATAGCAGAAGCGCAGAGCTCCTCTCCTCCAACCAAAAAAAGCAATCTTTCCAAATTACTGGAAACTAAGATGTCCATAGAGGGGGATTGCGTAACGTGAAACTTTCGGTGAATGCAATACGTGCCACTTTGAAAGAACTCCGTCAATACGTTGTTTTCGTTGGAGGCGCATACCAATTTTCCTATGGGCAGTCCCATTTTTTTTGCAAAGTATCCGGCCAGAATATCCCCGAAATTCCCCGTTGGAACCACATAGTTCACTTCCTCTCCGAAAGAAATTTCTCCCCGGGAGGTCAGGTCCCGATACGACGTAAAATAATAGGCGATTTGCGGAGCCAACCTGCCGATATTCATGGAATTGGCACTGGAAAGACGCACCCCGTCCCATCCCTTCGCTCTTGCAAAAATATTCTTGACACCGCTTTGCGCATCGTCGAAGTTGCCGCAAACGGCACACACGTCGGCATTGCGCCCCGTGCAAGTGACCATTTGTTGTTTCTGCACCGCACTGATGCCCTTTTCCGGATAGAACACAATGACGTTTACCCCTGCAACGCCAGAAAACCCGGCAAGCGCCGCACTGCCCGTGTCTCCGCTGGTCGCTGTGAGAATAACAAGATCCTCCTCCACGCCAAGCGCTTTTTTTGCGCCGACCAACAAACGAGGCAGTATTTGCAAAGCAACGTCCTTAAAAGCACAGGTCGGCCCATGATACAATTCCAAAACGAAAGTATCGCTCACTTTTGCCAAAGGGGCGAAGTTTCCTCCTTCAAACTTGCCATCATATGCCCGAAGAACTTCTTGATAAAGCTCTTCTCGATTTTCTCCATCCTCCCCCAACAGCCCGTCGCCGGAAAACAACAGACGAAATATTTCTGTCGAAACCTCCGTGTTGGTCATCTTTAAAAGGCGCTCCATCGGAAACGCCAACGCGTCGAAATTCTCCGGTACGTATAGCCCGCCGTCCTCCGCAAGGCCGCTTAAGATTGCCTCCGACGGACTTTTTTTGATTTTTGTGTTTCTGGTACTGACGTATAACATTTTTCT
The DNA here is from genome assembly GCA_934203075.1 of uncultured Clostridia bacterium. GTDB lineage: Bacteria > Bacillota > Clostridia > Christensenellales > CAG-314 > CAKPYT01. Next base: position 21,048 of record CAKPYT010000002.1, read on the forward strand.
TCCTATCGCTTGCCTTTTCCTTTTCTCTATGATACACTATCTCTCGTATAAAGACAAGTGTTTTTACTCGAAAGACAAACAAAGGAAATAAAATGAAAGACATTGCTATTCTCGGGTATGGAGTCGTGGGCTCCGGAGCATATGAGGTATTACAAAAAGCAGGAGTTCTTGTCAAAAAAGTATTGGACATCCGCCCTCATGACGAACTTAAAAACGTATGGACGCAAAATTTTGAGGACATTTTGCAAGACAGCAGTATTCGCGTAGTTGCAGAGGCTATCGGCGGGTTGGAACCGGCACATACCTATGCCGTCAAAACTCTTTCTGCCGGAAAGCACTTCGTCAGTTCGAACAAACACCTGATTTGCACCTACTATGACGAATTGCACGCCCTTGCTCAGAAGAACGGGGTCTCGATTCGCTATACCTCTGCGGTGGGAGGAGGCATTCCATGGCTGTACAATTTGAAACGCGTTATCCGTTGCGATCGTGTGACAAAAGTCCGTGGCATTCTGAACGGCACCACCAACTACATTCTGGACGCAATGGCCACGAGCGGGCGAGATTTTGCCGAAGCCTTAAAAGAAGCCCAAACCCTCGGCTATGCGGAAGCGGATCCAAGTGCGGATATTGACGGACCGGACGTTGCGCGCAAAATCGCTATTTCCGCTTCCGACGCTTTTCATACCATAGTGAAGGAGAAAGACGTTGCCGTATTCGGCCTGCGCAATGTACGCAAGAAAGACATTTCGTTTGTGTCGCAGCATCTGCAAAAGACCATCCGCTATTTTGGTTGTGCCGTAAAAAACGACAACAGAATAACGACTTACGTAGAACCGGTTTTGCTGAACCTAACCGCACCGGAAGCGAACGTTTGTAAAAACTACAATATGATTACTCTTTTTTCCGACTGCGTCGACAGACTTTCCTTCTATGGACAGGGCGCAGGAAAGTATCCCACCGGCAGTGCTCTTGCACAGGATATTCTGGACGTTCTGGAACAAAACCCCTGCCCCTCCTATGCTCCGCAAGCAGCACAACCGGATTTTGACCTTGTGAAACGTAAGTATTATATTCGCACGTCGGCAAACCTTGCATCGGATGCCATCGAAAGCGAACAAATTTTACACGGGGAACGGTTTTTACAAACCAAAGAGATGAGCATCCGATCCATTCACACACTGGCAAAACAGATTCTTGCAATCTGCCCGGATTCGTTTTTTGCGGGGATAGAATAACGGAGGTTTTATGTTAAAAGTTGTGAAATTCGGAGGATCTTCTCTCGCTTCCGGCGAATCTTTCGAAAAAGTAAAAAAAATTATCCGGGCGGATTCGACGCGCTCGGTCGTTGTGGTTTCCGCCCCGGGGAAACGTTTCCCGGAAGACAATAAAGTGACGGATTTGTTATACATCTGCCACGCGCACATAAAATATAATGCATCGTTTGACGATATTTTTGAAATAATCAGTGATCGCTATCGGGAAATTTGCAGTTATTGCCACCTGAAGATTGATATCGAGGCGGAATTGAAAGCCATATGCGAAAAGTTCCACAAAAACACCAGCGTCGACTATATTGTTTCCCGTGGGGAATACCTCAATGCAAAGTTAATGGCAGAATACCTTGGGTTTACCTTTGTGGATAGCGCCGATTGGTTGGTTTTTAACTATAACAAAACGGTAAACTACGAAAAATCGTATCAGAATCTGGCAAAAATCGCAGAAGGTACAACCGGCCTGGTTTTGCCCGGATTTTACGGAGCTGCCCCGAACGGAGAAATTAAAGTATTCTCTCGCGGCGGTTCAGACGTGACCGGCGCCATTGCAGCGGCTGCTCTGGATGCCGTTTGTTACGAAAACTGGACGGACGTTTCCGGTATCCTGACGGCGGATCCGCGCATTGTACATAACCCACGCCCGATTGAAAACGTCACTTACGCCGAACTGAGAGAACTCTCCTATATGGGGGCCGAAGTACTACACGAAGAAACCGTCTTTCCCGTTCGGCAAAAAAAGATTCCGCTTTACATTAAAAACACTAACGACATCGACTCCCGTGGAACCTTGATTTTGGAAAGTTTTGAGGAAAACGATCGGGAAAAACAATCGCACTTCATTACGGGTATTTCCGGAAAAAAGAATTATTCTATCTTTACCCTTGCCAAAAGCAGAATGAACGACACCCCGGGATACGTTCGCAAAACTCTTGAAATTTTTGAGGAACACGGCATCACGATAGAGCATATTCCAAGCAGTATCGATAGTTTCTCCATTGTTGTTTCCTCCTCTGCCGTAGAAAACTATGCTCACGAGATTATTGCTCGCATCACGGACGAACTAAAACCAGATAGTCTGAAAGTTGCAAACGAAATCAGCCTGATTGCCGTTGTGGGACGAAAACTTGCGGCAAACATCGGAATTGCCGGCAGAATCTTTACCGTGCTTGGCGAAAACGACATCAATATTCGTATGATCGAGCAAGGGGCAGATGAAATCAACATTATTGTTGGCGTAGAAGACAAAGACTTTGCAAAAGCCATACGCGTTTTATATCATTTAAGTGAGGTAGAAGCATGAAAAAATACAATGTAGGAATTTTGGGAGCAACAGGCGCTGTCGGTCGGGAAATGCTGAAAGTATTGGAAGAGCGCAACTTTCCCGTCGACGAAATACGTTTGTTGGCAAGCGAACGAAGCGTCGGGAGCAAAATAACCTTTGCCGGCAAAGAGGTGGAAGTGCAGCTTGCCGATTCCGCAGCCTTTCACGGACTGGATTTTGTGTTAGGAGCCGCCGCAAATGCCGTAGCAAAAAAGTTTGCGGCAGACATTGTGCAAGCCGGTGCGGTTTTCATTGATAATTCCAGCGCATTTCGCATGGACGAAAACGTACCCCTGGTCGTACCGGAAATCAACGCGGAGGACGCAAAACAACATCACGGAATCATTGCCAACCCGAACTGCACCACCATCATCACACTGGTTGCCGTCAACGCCGTAAACAAACTTTCCCGCATCCGGGCAATGGTCGTATCCTCCTATCAGGCAACCAGCGGCGCAGGCGCACAAGGACCCATCGAGTTGGAAACCCAAATGAAAGCGATTGTAAACAGGGAAGCGATTCACTGCGAGGTCTTTCCCTATCCGATTGCGGAAAACGTCATTCCGCAAATCGGCAATTTTATGGAGAACGGTTACACCGCAGAAGAGATGAAACTGCAAAACGAAGGACGAAAAATTTTACACCTGCCGGAGTTGAAAGTTTCCTGCACCTGCGTGCGTGTGCCGGTGGTACGCTCTCACTCCGTTGCCGTGACGCTCTATACGGACGCCCCCTTGAAGATAGCGGACGTTAAAGCCGCCATCGCCCGTGAAAAAGGCTGCAAACTGTACGACGAGCCGGAGCGGAATCTATATCCGATGCCGATTCTCACGTCCCATCAGGACCGGGTGTATGTCGGCAGAATCCGGAAAGACCTGCTGCACGAAAACGGTATTTGCCTTTGGTGCTGCGGGGATCAGGTACGGAAAGGCGCTGCGACAAACGCGGTTCAGATTGCTGAAACTCTGTTGGAATCCTATCGTTCCACAAAATAAAAACAGGCAGCCTCTGCTGCCTGTTTTCTGTATTTCTGCGCAATTCCTTGCGTTTCTTCCATCTTTATACTTTTTCGGGTTTCCCCTATCGACACTCCAGCATCATTTTATCTGCTATCAGTGCTATGAACTCGCCGTTC
>CAKPYT010000003.1 GCA_934203075.1 uncultured Clostridia bacterium
GATAGCACACCGTGCTATCCCCTTTTTGTTTGCTTTTTCTCTCCCCCGTCCTTCGCGATGCGAGGCTTCGGTTCCAGAGGAAAATAAAAAAACAGCCAAGAAAACTCTTGGCTGTTTTGATTGTTACAATATCGCTCAGACCACGGTCGGCACAAAGAAGTACACGATGAACAGCAACGCGACGACAATCGTAACGACGCTGAGATCCCATACCGGTTTTTCCATTTCTTCTTTCTTGGAAGAAGCCGCATATTTGATGCTGGAAACGATGTAGTCGATCAGATCGATGACAACGTAGGACAGCACGCCGAACCCGATACCGGTGGTGATGGAGTAAGCAAGCGGCATCATTGCGATGGTGAGGAATGCGGGAACCGCTTCCTTTGCGCTGTCGATCTTCAGGTTTTTGATCCCCTTCAGCATCAACGAACCGACGTAAATCAAGGCAGAAGCGCAAGCTGCGGACGGAATCGAAGAGATGAGCGGATACAGGAAAATCGAAACGAGGAACAACAGGGCAACCACAAGTGCAGTCATACCCGTGCGGCCGCCGGCACCGATACCGGAACCGGATTCCACAAACGTGGTAACGGTGGAGGTCCCGAACAATGCGCCGGCGCAGGTAGCGACGGAGTCGGAAACCATGATTTTATCGTAGTTGAACGGTTTGCCGTTTTCGTCTGCCAGACCAACCGGTACGCAGCACCCTACAACGGTACCCATCGTGTCGAACATATCGATCATGCAGAAGGTAATAATCGTCATGATGAAGCCCATCACGGGGAAACTGCTCCATTCCAGACCGCCGGTGAACGCAGCCAGGAAAGCACCGCCGTTCGACGGGTCAAAAGAGAAGTAGTTCGCGAAACGTTCCCAGAATGCCCAGGACGCACCGGACCAGGTCGTGACGCCGAGCGGAATCCCTACGGCCGCTGCCACAACGATACCGATGATGACGGAGCCTTTTACTTTTAATTGATCCAGAACGGCGATAATCAGCAGACCGATGAGGCATACCAGCGCCGGACCTACCTGAGCCATATCCCAGGTTGCAAACGGTGCCAACGCCACCAAAGTGTATTCGTTTTTCACGATGAAGCCTGCGTTTTGCATGCCGATGAACGCAATGAACAACCCGATCCCTACGGAAATTGCACCGCGCACGCTTGCCGGCATTCCGTCGAAAATCAATTCGCGGATGGAAATGCCCTTCACGGTGATGATGCTAAGCAACAGGAACAGCACGCCGGAGATGAAGACCATCAACATTGCGTTGCCGAAAGTGCATTGGAACGCACCCCAACCGCCGATCAGACCGCCGACCATGGAGTTCAACCCCATGCCGGGCGCCTGCGCCAACGGCAACTTTGCCAAAAATGCCATTAACAAAGTACCGACGATTGCCCCCAGTGCGGTTGCTACGAACACGGATTCGTGCAGAGCCGCGTCGGAACCCGCAATCTGGTTCGGGTTTACAACCAAAATGTACGCCATTGCCAGGAAGGTTACGATCCCTGCAATGATTTCCGTACGAACGTTGCTGCCCGCTGCGGAAATGCCGAAAAACTTATCCAGTTTTTTCCCCATAACTATACTCCTCTTAAAGTTATTTATACAACCGTGCGCCGCGCCTGCCGAGGCAGCCGCACCGTACGACGTACTCAAAAAAAGAAAAACGCCGCTTCGCGACGCCGATAGAAGCCGGTTTTCCGGCAAAAACGAAATGGCAAACACATTCCCGCAGGAAGCGGAAATGCGAAAGTGCCGATAGTCAAAACTTTTGGCGTTTTGGTAGAGACTATGAAACCATTTCATTCATATTATATCGG
>CAKPYT010000004.1 GCA_934203075.1 uncultured Clostridia bacterium
CAGCCTTTATATATTACCACTACCTATCTTCTATGTCAATCTTTTTCTTCAATCTTTTTTAACTTTTTTTCGCCTTTTTTCTCCCTTTTTCCCTTACTCTCCCCTCTCTCCTCCGCTGCCGGCAAGGAAACCCGGCTCCCCCTCTCTCCTTCGGCTCCGCTCTCTTTCGATCTTCCCTTCTCTCCACTCCCCTTCGCGTGTCCCACTACTGCACACGTCCTCCGCTCTACCTGCGTCCGCCGCGCCCCCTCCCTAGCCCCGCAGTTTTACTTGATAAAATACCGTATACCGATTACAGTTCATAAAAATAAGACGGTTCATAAAAAAACGAGAGACGCCGGACGCTGTTCGTCCTTGCAGGTCTCCCGATTCTTTTATACGACAGAAGAAACAAAAATCAAATCCGCCTTCCGGAATCGATTTTCCGTCCTGGCGGGCGGAAAAAGCCTTTCGTTACGGTTGCCGTTCCGAGGCGTAACGTTTTTCCAATGCGCGGTAATCCGGCTTGCCCAAAGGCGTCAGGGGGAGTGCTTCCACCTGTTCGATTTCCCGCGGGTACTCCCATTTGTTCAAACGGCTGCGACACACCCGATCCACCCGTTCCGTCACGTTCGGCACCGACGGGTCCGCCACGATACACACTTTCAGGACACTACCCTTTCTTTCGTGCGGAATCGCAAACGCACAGCACGCCAGCACCCCTTCGACCGATCCCACCACTTCTTCCACAACGGCAGGAAACACCGGCACTCCGGATACTTTCACAATACGCTTGAGACGTTGTGTAAAATAGAGGTAGCCGTCCTCATCCACCTTGCCGAAATCGCCTGTTTTCAGCCAGGTTTCGTTTTGATAAAAGAACAAAGCGTCCTCCGTTGCGGTGCGATCCGAAAGGTATCCGTTCATTAACGTCGTGCCGCACAGACAGAGTTGCCCGGCCGTATTCGGGGGAAGCACCTCCCGGAAGGATTCGTCGAAAACCGCGGCCCGATTGCTCCCGATGGGCTTGCCGATACTGCCCGGCCTGCGGTGCCCTTCGTAGTTGGCGCAAAAAACGCCGGCGCATTCCGTCATGCCGTAACCTTCGTCCAGGACGCAAGTTCCGCGCGCTGCCTTTACACGCTCGTCAAACTCCCTTTTCAATTTTTGCGGCAGTTTATCCCCCCCGCAATAGGCCGCGCGAACGCGTCGCAGAATACGCCCGCGGAAATTCTTTTGCACAAGCATTCCGGCGAACATCGTGGGGACGCCTACCAACAGCGTAACGCGATGCCGACGCATGACCGTGGCCATTTTTTTCGGCGAATACTTCGGAATCAGCGCCACACTGCCGCCGTAACTCAGAACGCTGTGCACGCATACGCCAAGCCCAAAAGCATGAAACATGGGCAAAACGTCCAGCATGCACTCCTTCGGTGCGACCTTCAACAGCGGCTGCGTGCCGATTGCCACTTCATTGAAAGCCCGATCCGACAAACAAATGCTCTTTGGTTTTTCCGTGGTTCCGCCGCTGTGCATAATCACGGCGGTTTCTGCCGGTTCCTGCGATTGCGTTGCCAGCACCGGTACGCGCAGCAACTGTCTGAACCAAAGAACCTTGCCCTTTAAACGATTTCTGTCCTTTCGGGTAAACGCTTCGTATACCGTGCGTTCTCCTGCATTCAGATAATATTGTGTCTGACAGGCAATCACCGTTATGCCCGCTTCGGTCAGTTCGCCGATTTCGCCGTTCAGAATTTTATCGAACCCGAACAGAACGGAACTGTTGCAAGCATTCATGTATTCTATCAATTGTGCCGCGGGAGTCAACGGATGCACCAGGTTGACTGTGATCCCCAATTTATTGCAGGCGTAAAAAGCCGAAACCGCCGTAGGAATATTCGGCAGGGCTATGGTGACGCAATCTCCCCTTTTGAACCCTCGCTGCATCAAAGCGGAGGCAATGGCATCCGTCTCGCGGAACAGTTCGCGATACGAAATACGCCTCAGCAGAAAGCAAAGCGCCGTTTGCGAATCGTTCTGCACGCCTTCTTTCATAAAATCATACATCGATTGGTTTACGTTTCTCATTTGTAATTGCAATTCCTCCGTTCCGAATCGCTTCCTTCTTCCTTCTATTTTTCGGAGTCTCTCTTAAAATATACCCCAGACGACCGTAAACAGGTACAAAATGCCATACATCGCCACCTGACTCCCCAGGTAAATTGCCAAAGAATGCCTGCCGCAAAACTCCAACGGTCTCGTCAGTTTGGGACAGCGATTTTCAAAAACACTCGTTTTGGCGGCATAGATCTTTTCGCCTGCCAACGCCCCGAGAAACAACCATCCGAGATAAGGCAACAAGGGCAGAAAATCTCCCGGCGAAAGACGATTTGCCGCCTGGCTGTTGCCCAAAAAGAACAGCCACTCCGGCAGGGCCACGGGCTTGACCAGCCACGCCTCCCCCACGAACAGCATCACCACGCAGGCAAGCAGCCACACGGCGCGTGATAATTTGAGACTGCGCAGCAGTTCCGTCATTAAAACGCCGTAAGCAATGACGTGCAGCACGTTGAAGCGAATTACGAAATCGCCGCCACCGAGCGCACGCAGCAAAATCGTACAAAGCGTCAAGCCGTACGCGAACCCCAGCATCTTTACGCCTCGCTTCCAATTGTTGCGCGAAAGCGCACAGCTGACGCCGGAAAGCCCTACGAATCCGATGAGAAAATAACGATGTACGCCCGTACGCAAAGCACTTGTCTGATACTCCGTAGCAAAACGTGCAATCGTTTGAAAAAACTCCGTCGAAAAAGGCAAACTCATAAAATCGAACATCAGATGATCCCAAACGACGAATAGAATCAGAATTCCGCGCAGGAAGTCCACCTCCCACACGCGTTTTTTTTGCGGAAGCGTTTCCTCCTGCATTGTTACGATGTTTTCCGGTTCCGTCATTTGATCACCTCCTCAATGACACCGCCCCCCAGGCAGTATTTCTCGTTATAAAACACGACGTACTGCCCCGGCGTTACGGCACGTTGCGGTTCGTCGAACCACACTACGGTGCGCCCCTTTTCGCGCTGCAGCGTTACGCCCTGCTCCGGCTGACGGTAACGGAATTTTGCATACATCTTTAACGTTTGTTCCTGCGGCGGACAAGGGATCCAATTCACGTCGTACGTGACGAGGCCTTTGCTCATCAACGGCGTTTCGTCCCCGTGACTTACCAGCAAAACGTTGTTTTTCATATCCTTTTCTACAACGAACCAACGATCCTGCACCCCGTCCTTTGTTCCGCCGAGGTTCAGCCCGCGCCTTTGCCCCAAGGTATAGTACATCAGCCCCAGGTGTTCCCCCACTTTTTTTCCGTCCAGCGTGCGGATTTCCCCCGGGCGATTGGGTAAATACGTTTGCAGAAAGTTGCGGAAATTGCGCTCCCCAATGAAGCAAATTCCGGTGGAATCCTTCTTTTGGGCCGTTGCCAAACCGTTTTCTTCCGCAATACGGCGCACTTCCGGTTTTTGCAGCCCGCCGAGCGGAAACAAAACGTCCTTCAGCTGCGCCTGACTGAGTTGATTCAAAAAGTACGTTTGATCTTTGTTCTGATCCGCCGCTTTCACAAGAAACGTCTTTCCGTCCCTTCTCTCCACGTCGGCGTAATGCCCCGTTGCGATATAGTCCGCACCGAGATCTTTGGCAAACTGCAAAAACGGCTTGAACTTGACCTCTCGATTGCACAACACATCCGGATTCGGCGTGCGGCCGCGTTCGTACTCCTGCAAAAAGTAGCGGAATACGTGATCCATATATTGTTTTGCAAAATTGACGGAGTAATACGGAATGCCGATACGTTCGCAAACGCGCCGCACGTCCGCATAGTCCTCCTCGGCGCAGCAGTGACCGTTGTCCTGTTCTTCCCAATTGTGCATAAACAGACCGATGACGTCGTACCCCTGTTCTTTCAGGAGAAGCGCCGCAACCGAACTATCCACCCCGCCGGACATTCCGACGACAACCCGTTCTTTCTTCATAAATTTTATTTTAACAAATTTTATCGGGATTGACAACACGAAACCGCCCCTTACGACAAAACTTTCCGAAATGTCTATTGCAAGAAAGTTTGCAAATCGCAAAATCTGTGTTATACTGAATGTAATCGGAGGAACCGCCCGACGAAGTCGGGAAACGTCCCCTTCGTTTGTTTTGCTTGTTTTGCGGTCGGCAAAGCCTGCAAGAAAATTCGGTTGGAAAACGACTGCAAGGTCTGCTCCTGTAAAACACAACGATTTCTTTTTATTTTCTATTTGTGCCCGTGGTGGAATTGGATACCATAAAAGCCTCCGACGCTTTCGGTCCGGGTTCGAGCCCCGGCGGACACACCAGACGAACAAAAACACCCGCACTTCTCTGCGGGTGTTTTTTGGTTCCGGGGCGGATTCCCTTTGGGCCTTTTCGGCAAGCAAACAAAAAAGGCGGAGAATCCGCATTTTTCTGTTATTGGGTTATGCTTTCGGTTATGCTTTTTCGATTACTTCCCAAGCATAAACGAAAGTGTTGTGATAACGGCTGGTTGCCCAGGTTTTGCCTTCGCACATTGCGGTGAAGCAAGTTTTCAGGTTTTCTGCCGTGAAGGACAATACTTTCTTTGCGGAGTCGTAGCTGCCGACCAACGTTCCCGCATTGTACAATGCGTCTGCAGAGGAATCCGCAGCGATGGAGAAAGTATACGTCGTGCCGTCTACCGCATAGGTGCCTTTGTATTCCGCAACAAAGTCACTGAACGTATCGTCCGGATAGTTCACGTTCATCGTAAACGTTTTATCCGATTTCAAAACCAGTTTTACGTCTGCTTCGTAATCGTTTGCCATCGGGCCGGCTTTGATGCCGTTGAACGTACCTTCCCCTTCTTTATAAGAAACGTACGTTACGCCTTTATCTTCCGGCGTCGGCTCCGGCTCTTTCGGTCCGCAAGCCGCAAACGCAAATAACATCACACATGCCAAAGCGGCAACCAATGCTACTCTCCAAAAATTCTTCATGTCTTTTCCTCCAACCACCGAGTGGTTTCATTTTATTAAAAGTATTATAACAACCGGAAAAAACCTTGTCAATACGGATTTTAAAACTGCTTTCGGAAAAAATTAAAAAACTTTGCTTCCGTCGTTTGACAAACTCGTGCGGGTGTGGTACCCTTGCACCGTTACGAAAGGAGCCAAGTATGAAATTCCGTCTGTTCGACAACGCTATGATGATGCAAATGTACATGTGCCGCATGTGCATGTTTTCTCATAGTTAAAATCGTCGAAAGAATTTCGGAACCGCTACAAAACTGCAACGTTTACGGAAAGTCTTTTGACTTTCCGTTTTTTTATGCCGGGAGGCCCTATGCTATACCACAAACGAATGCGTCGGCAGACGCAAAGATCCCCTTTGAACCAATTACACCGAAACACTTGAAACAAGAGACCCTCTAAGACGCAGCAATGCCGCCGTTCCGGATTCGAATCGAATCCCCCAACCCTGAAAATTTTATTCTCGCAGAAGAGAAAAGGAGACGTTATGAAAAAATCCATCCTCAAAAAACTGTGTATCTTTGCCCTTGTTGCCGTTTGCATCACGGCATCCCTCGTGACCTTCACCGGTTGCACGCAATCCGACGGGCTTACGATTGCCATTCCCAACGACACGACCAACGAAGCACGCGCTTTACTGCTGCTGCAGGACCTCGGCCTCATTCAACTGAAAGAAGGTGCAGGCATCACCGCCTCCGTTCTGGATATCGTAGAAAACCCCTACAACCTGAAATTTACCGAGATCGAAGCGGCGCAGATCCCGAACGCACGGCAGGACGTGGATTACGCCGTCATCAATTCGAACTATGCCATTGCGGCGGGCATCAACCCCAAAACCGAAGCCCTCGCCACGGAAGGCGCTGCCTCCCCGTACGGCAACATTCTGGCCGTAAAACAAGGCAACGAAAACAAACCTCTCATCAAAGCGCTGATTGCCGCTTTGCAATCGCAACGGGTGGCGGACTACATTTCTTCCACCTACGGCGGTTCCGTCGTTTCCGTAGTGGAACAGCCGACAAACGGCTTTGACTCCTCCGTGGATTACACGGCTCTTTCCGGTCAGACCGTTTCCGTTGCGGCTTCTCCCGCACCGCATGCCGCCATTCTGGAAGTGGCAAAAAGCATCCTTGCCGAAAAAAACATCACCCTGAAAATTGTAGAGTTTTCCGACTACGTGCAGCCGAATAACGTGGTGGAAAGCGGCGAAATCGATGCGAACTACTTCCAGCACCTGCCCTACCTGGAAGACTTCAATCAAGAAAACAACACGCACCTCTCTTCCGTTGCCGTAATTCACGTAGAACCTCTGGGATTGTACGGAGGCAAACAAACCTCTCTGGACGCAATCAAAGGAACCTCCAAATGATTGAAATTCAAAACCTCACCAAATCGTTCGAAACGCGGGACGGAACGGTAGAAGCGTTAAAAAACCTTTCCGTGACCGTTGCGGACGGAGACATTTTCGGCATCGTCGGTGCCAGCGGCGCAGGCAAAAGCACCCTCGTGAAATGCATTAACCTGATGGAACGGCCGGACTCCGGAAGCATCCGGATTGACGGAACGGACGTGACGCAACTCAGCGAAAAGGAACTGCGCACCGTGCGCAGACGCATTTCCATGGTGTTTCAGAACTATAACCTGCTGCTGCAACGCAACTGTCTGGAAAACGTCTGCTACCCATTGCGACTGCAGCATCTTCCCAAAGAAGAGTGCATTCGCCGTGCAAGAGAACTGCTGGCGCTCGTCGGGCTGGAGGATAAAGCCAACGCGTACCCTTCGCAGCTTTCCGGCGGGCAGCAGCAGCGCATTGCGATTGCCCGCGCCCTGACTACGGACCCGAGCATCCTCTTATGCGATGAACCGACCAGTGCACTGGACGGCGCAACCACGGTCTCCGTCTTGCAGCTTTTGCAAAAAATCAACCGGGAACTTGGCATCACGATTTTGATCATCACGCACCAGATTTCCGTTGTGGAACAAATTTGCAAACACGTGGCGATTCTGGACAACGGCACCGTTGCCGAAACGGGCGAAGTGGAAGAAGTGCTGGCAAGACCCCAAAGCCTCGCCATGAAAAAACTGCTCTACCCGGATTCGCTGGAAACATTCCAGAAAGCAACCAACAGCACGCAGCGCATGTTGCGGCTGGTGTTCCGCGGGGCACAAACCGCAAATCAACCGCTGATTGCGGAACTCGCCTTGCAAAAAGGCATTGCCGCCAATATTTTGTACGCCTCCACCAAAAGCGTGGGAGACAAAATGTACGGTAACATCTATTTAGGGCTGCCCCCGCAGCAGGTAGCGGATGCCGTTGCCTTTTTGCAGGGAATTCCCAATCTCACCGTAGAGGAGGTAACGGAAGCATGACGCAATTGTTTTTAGCACAAACCGCAGCCGAGGCGTGGCAGGTCATTTCAACGCAGTTTCCCCTGGCTTTGTGGGAGACCGTATACTCCACCCTGCTTGCGACCCTGTTTGCCTTTCTCCTCGGCGCCCCCCTCGGCATTTTGCTGGTGATCGGTGCCCCGGACGGGATTCGCCCCTTGCCGAAATGGCTGCTCGCGACACTGAACTTTATCATTAACGTGCTGCGTTCCGTGCCGTTTTTGATTCTGGTTGTGGTTGTGTTCCCCTTGATGCGCTTGATCTGCGGCACGATTGTAGGAACACCCGCTTCCATCGTTCCGCTGGTCATTGCCGGCTTCCCCTTCCTGGCGCGTCTGGTAGAAAGCAGCCTGCGCGAAGTGGATCCGAACGTCATCTCCGCCGTAAAGAGTATGGGCGCAACGCCGGCACAGATCGTGTTTACCGCAATGCTGCCGGAATGCATGCCGTCACTGGTTTCCAACCTGACGATTGCCGTCACGACGATTTTGGGCTACACCGCCATGAGCGGAATGCTGGGCGGCGGCGGACTGGGCAAAATCGCCATTAACTACGGCTACTATCGGTATCAATACCTCGTGATGATTTGTGCCGTGATCGTACTTGTGCTTCTGGTTCAGCTGATTCAATTTTTTGGTACCAGATTGGCAAATAAAATAGACAAACGCAAACTGAAATAACTCTCGGGCAAGGGTTTTTTAAAACCGCCGGCAAAACGCTTTTTATAAAGAGATCTTCCGGCGCCCCCCTACAAACGCTTTCCGAAAGGAACAAAAAAACGTTTTTCGGTTGGAAGGCCGTTCCACTGAGAGACCCGAAAACAAAAGGAGTTCGACAAACATCGAACTCCTTTTGTTTCTGTTTTTTCGCTCCTTTGGAAACTTCCCTCCGGAGGCGATTTTTCGAAAACGGTTTTGTTCCGTTTTTTATCGTGTCAGACTTGCGTCATCGACGGGCGCAGCACCGCAAACCGATCGTATGCGACGATTGTTACCAGCACGTTATCGTACCGGTCGGACGAAATCGTATCCGCCGTGGCCGTTTTGGTTGCGCTGGCAACTTTTACCAATTTGGAATCCCCAAGGTAAAGGAACACAATACTGCTGCCGTTGTACTCTGCCAGAATCAGATCGCCTTTCGCCAGGTCGTTTTCCGTCACCAGGCGCACGCGATTGTTATCCTTTAAAAATCCGGATTTGATGTCTCTGCCGCCGTACAGGTTCGGCACCAGCATTTTGGATACTTCAGAAGTCGTATTGCAGGTTTTATTGGTAGTATCGATCAAATCCGAAAGCGCTTTGCTTACCGTAGTATAGTCGAACAACGTAATGCCGATCTCGGCGTAAACGGATTTTGCAAACTCGATGGGGTTCTGGAAGGTTTGCTTTGCTGCTGCCATACTTTGCGCCTTTGCTACCACTTTATTGAGTTTTTCCTCGCTCAACCCGGAAACGGTATGATACAAACCGTTCGTTTCCACCCCGTTCACCGTGGCTTTCGGCACCGTAATCAAACCGGAAGTTGCCTGTACCGTCACACGGTATTGCAGCGTCACCGTTTCGTCGGCAGCAAGCGTCACCTGCCACGTCACGACGGAACCTTCTGCCGAACCGCTAGGATCTACGGAATTTGCCACCAACTGCACCCCTTGCGGCAATTCGTCCCGTACGGTAAAGGTTGCGGCCTTTCCGAGCGTGTTCTTTACCGAAATGCAATAGGTCAGTTCTTCCCCCGTGTGCACGGCAGACTTCGAAGGAACACTGCAGCTCTTTTCGATGGCGGCACTGCCCAACACACGACGCACCGATTTTTCATTCGGTTTGAGGTCACGTGCCAACGGGCGCAGAACACAGAAATTATAAACCGAATCGCTCGACGTTTTGCGGAACAGATAACGCGAACTGGAGGTGTTTTCAAAAATCTCCGACGCATCGATCAATTGCACGGCACCGGACGTTTTCTCCACGTTGGTTGCCTTATCGTAAGAGTAGTCCGGCCCTTCGGAATCGAACGCATAGGACTGACCGCTGCAATGCAGAAAAGTATGGTTGCCCACGTAAATATACACGTGCCCGCTGCTGCCGCTGGAGGCACCGTGGCGATAGTTCAATACGTCCCCTACCTGCAACAACGCTTTTACGCTTGCAAGCAAATCCGTTTTTTGCTGTGCGGTGGTGTAATCGGCGTTCTCCCAATACCCGACCACGTCCTTTGCTCCGGACAGACTGCCTTCTTCGGCATAAGAGGCGAAGTTTTTGGTATTTGCCGCCTTGGTGCTGAGCGCATACGGCAGCACGTTTGCGCCGAACGCTTCAAAGAAGCAGGCATTGACGTAACTGCTACAATCCAGCACGATACCGTTCGTTGCCGTTGCGTCCTCCGGAGACGGATTCAGATGTCTGCGGCTATCCAGCTGGTCGTACTGAATTTGCGTCCCCTGACGGTAAAAGGCATAGGCAACTTCTTTCACGGCGTCCTGCGCCGTGACGGTTTGCGTTCTCGCCACAAAATCGCGGGAGAGCACGGTCAACTGGAAGTAAGATCCGTTTGCCCCCGTGTACACCGCCACAAAAGAACCGTTAAATTCCGTTCCCGGATAGGTGTTTGCCGCCGTATCGTCAAAGAACAGGGATTGCCAATCGTCCCCGACGTTTTTCTCCATCACGTTGCTTCTCAACGCTACCGAACGGGTTCCGTCCGTCTTGATTTCTGCAACTGCGGCGGCGCTTGCGTTCAGATGCAGACGATAACTGATCACGTCCTCATTTTTCGACGCATATCGATTGAAAAACGCATGCGTAAACCGTACGTAGGTATAATACGGCAGGCTTCCCACACGAAACAATTCTTGCATTTGCTCCCAGGAGGAAACTTCCACCACGTTTGCAAGGCGGTACGTCACGGCATTGCCGGAAGACCGCACGGTTGCGGATTCGAACGAAATCACACGTTTGTTCGGCGTGTTGGCGGTCGTATCCACAAGCAGCGTTCCGGTAACTTTCAAACAATCGCCGTAGCGATAGCTATAGTTCGGGAAGGTGCCCGTAACGTTTCGTACCGCAATGATTTCATCGGTCGAAACGTCCTTCAGCAACAATTCTTTATCTGCATTCAGCCCTTCGTCCGCTACGCCGACGTAATACCCCAAAACGGATACTTTCGTGCCGTCGGCAATGCTGCCCAATTGCGAAACAGACGTAACGCTTTCCGTCAGAACGGTCACGGAAACGCGTACTTTCAGCCCCCTCCAGGAGCATTCCACGTACGTATCCCCTGCGGACAAAACGGTTTTGTCTTTGACGTAATCCGTCACCGTGATCGTCGACCCGTCGCTGAGCTCGGCTTTTAATACCAGCCCCGTTGCGTCGAACTGCTCCCCGGCCTGATATTCCGTTTTGTCCGGCATCGTTTGTATCGCAAAGGAGGATACCGTCAGCACCGCTACGGATCTCGTTTCGCGATACGTGCAAATGCTGCAGACGCGCTCTTCTTCTCCCGTTTTATCCAGCGTCGGTTTTTGAACGACCGTCCAGGAAGAATACTGATGCGCTTCTTTCGCCTGTTTTTCTCCGCAAGAACACTCTTTCCAGTGCCCGGTGCCGTCCTTTTGCAACAGATTATAGGTATGCGGAATCACAGCCAGGTCCCGCTCTTCTTGTGCGTCGCACAGCGTGCAGGAACGAACTTCCGTCCCCGTTTCCCGGTGCGTTGCCGCTTTTTTTACCGTCCACTCGCCGAAACTGTGTGTGTGCGTACGCGTGGTATAATTGCAGACGGTGCACGTCCACACGTCACCGTTTACGTCCTTGCCGTAGTGA
Organism: uncultured Clostridia bacterium; assembly: GCA_934203075.1. Taxonomy (GTDB): domain Bacteria; phylum Bacillota; class Clostridia; order Christensenellales; family CAG-314; genus CAKPYT01. The sequence goes on from CAKPYT010000004.1 coordinate 11,258, forward strand.
AGAGAATGTGCTTCCTTTCCGGATTCGGCATCGTGCCCGCAGGTTGCGGCATGCCAGTGCGAAGCGTCGTCGTAGTGATAGCCCTCTTCAAACGTATGTTGATGGGTTGTGCAGGCACACAGCGCCACTACACTCAACACAATCGTCAGAAGTAACAAAATCCACCGATTCTTTTTCACGTTTTTTCTCCTTGTGTTTTTTAGTTCCCTTACGGAAACGGAACCCCGTTTCCTTTTTCACAATTGCATATTATAACAAAGGGAGCGGGAAATGTCAATCCCCTCCTTTTCCCCCGCTCCCCCGCTACTGCGATTCTAAAGTTTTACTCTTGCTGCGGAAATCGGAGTACTTCGGCTTTGCCCCTTACAAGAAAAGCGAAAAAAAAACGCGGCTTGCGCCGCTCTTCCTCGACCGAAGCGGGTTCGTGCCTCCCGAAAGCCACGGCATCCTTTGAAAAAACCCTTGCGGAAAAGCCTTTTCTCCTCTCGCAAATTCGACAAAATCCGCAGATTCTCCTCCCTTTTCGACAAATCGTCCCGCCTCGGAAAAAGCAAAAAATCGCTCTGTCCGTTGACAAGCCGCAAACGGGTGCGGTATAGTAAATATAATACTTGATTCAGGTGCGGCATCCGCAAGGCTCGCCGCAATTTTCTAAGGAGAACCATATGGAAAAGAAAAAACGCCGTTGGCTGATTCCCGTGTGCATCATTGCCGCACTGATTTTGTTTTTATTGACCATCAACCTCATTCCGCCGACACTTGCCGTGCAGGAAAACCCGTTTCTTAAAAAGGAAACACAGGTCACGATGATTGCCGCGCACCGCGGGGGCGGAGCCAACAACCCGGAAAACACCCTGAAAGCCTATCGCGCCGCAGTGAACGACTATCGTGTGGACATCATCGAAACGGACTTGTGGCTGACGAAGGACGGCCGTCTGGTGTATAGCCACGACCGAACGGTCAACCGCACCAGCGATGCCGCGATTCTGTTCGGAGATGCCGAAAAAGAATACGCCATCGGCGACCTGACGCTGGAAGAATTGCAAAACCTGAATTTCGGTTATCATTTTCAGGATGCGGAGGGGAATTATCCCTATCGCAGCCTTGCCGGCCTGGACGGAGCCAACCGCAAGCAGGTACTGAAAGAAAACGGCCTGCAGATTGTGGAAGTGACGGAGTTGTTTCAGGAGTTTTACGCTTCGCATCCGGAGTTGCTCTTTATTGTAGAAATCAAAAACGGCGGGGAACAGGGCTTTACGGCAGCCACCGTTCTGGACAATGCCCTTTCGGCCTATCCGCAATACAAACAGCAATTGGTGGTAGGCACTTTCCACGACGAAATTCAGAAAGATCTGGAACAAAATCACCCCACTTTATTGACGGGCGCTTCCACCGGGGCGGCGGCAAGCTTCATCATTACGCAGTTATTGAAAGTGAACGTATTTTATCAACCGACGTTCGCCTGCCTGCAGATCCCCACTTCTTATAACATCAAAGGCATCACCCTCACGCTGGATCGGAAAACCATCCTCCGCCAGGCGCACCGCCGCAACATCGCCGTGCAGTACTGGACCATCAACGACGAACAGGAAATGCGGCATTTGATCGACCTCGGATGCGACGCCATCATGACGGATAATCCGGCACTCTTGCGCAACGTTGTGGATAGTTACCCCGCAAAATCCTAACCTGAGGGCGGATTCCGACAAAGTTCCCGTTCGCCGCGCTTCCGCGTCCCCTTGCAAGACTTCCGGGGGAGGAACGCATCCGGGCCTTTCGAAAAACAAAAAGCGTTATGCCTCTGCAGAAAATCGCTTTTGCAGAACCGATAAAAAAAGAGAAGAAAACTTTCTTCTCTTTTTCTTTCAGGTTTCTTCGGAATTTGTTTGGAAATTCTTTTCCAAGGCAAAGTGCCTCTTTGATTTTCCGCTTGGCTGCACGCACAGACTCCCTTTTTCGCAGCCTTTTCCGGCATTGCCGTTTGCGATCTGCCGTGTCGCTTATTTTTTGCCGCAAACCCCTGTTTCTTCGTTGTTGCCGGATCTTTCCCGCACGTTCCTACCGGGAGCAATCGTTTTGTGTCAGCGACGATAATTCTCCAACACGAAGGGAGCGTCCTTATCTCCGCGTCCGCTCAGGTTCACCAGCACGATTTTATCTTTCGGCAGCGTTTTGGCCAGTTTGATGCCGTACGCCACGGCATGGGAACTTTCCAGTGCGGGGATAATCCCTTCCACTTTCGTCAGCAGATAGAATGCGTCAATAGCCTCTTTATCGTCAATCATTTCGTATTGAACGCGGCCGATATCGCTTAAATAAGCATGTTCCGGCCCGACTCCCGGGTAATCCAAGCCGCTTGCGACGGAATAGGCATCCGTAGCGTTGCCTTGTTCGTCCACCAGCACTTTGGAACGGAACCCTTGATAAACCTCCGTTTTGCCGTAGTGCATCGTTGCCGAATTCTGCCCGATGCCCTTGCCGTGGCCGAGGGCTTCTACCCCTACCATTTTTACGGATTCGTCCTTCAAAAAATCGTAGAACAAACCCATTGCATTGGATCCGCCGCCCACGCATGCTACGAGGTAATCCGGCAGGCGCCCTTCGCATTGCTTCATTTGTTTCTTTGCTTCTTTGCCCACGACGGACTGGAAGTCCCTCACCATCGTCGGGAACGGGTGCGGGCCCACGACGGAACCGATGCAATAAATTGCCGTGCGATACTGTTTTGCATAGGAAGCAAACGCGCTGTTCACGGCGTCCTTCAACGTTGCGTCTCCGTCCGTCACGCTGATGACTTCCGCCCCGAGCAGTTTCATTTTTTCCACGTTGAGCATTTGTTTGGCAACGTCTACCGCGCCCATATGCACTTCACACTCCAAACCGAGCAGCGCACAGGCCGTTGCAATGGCAAGGCCGTGTTGTCCTGCGCCCGTTTCTGCAATCACCTTCGTTTTGCCCATGTGTTTGGCAAGCAGCCCTTCGCCCAGGCAGTGGTTGATTTTATGCGCGCCGGTGTGGTTCAGATCCTCCCGTTTCAGGTAGATTTTCGCCCCGCCGACCTCTTCGGTCAGCCGTTTGCAAAAATAGAGCGGCGTGGGTCTGCCCTGATAATCCTTTCTTAACTGATTCAACTCCGCAACGAAGTTTTTATCTTTCTTTAATTGTTCGTACGTTGCCGCAACGCGATCCAGCTCCTGCTGCAAATCTTCACTGACAAAACTACCGCCGTATTCCCCGAAATAACCTTTTTTCATTTGATCAAATCCTCCAAAAATTAAAATACCCGTTGATTTGTTTAAGCAAAACATACCAACGGGTTTTGGATTTTTCTTTGTTCTTCAAGTCCATTCATATGTTTTGTGATACGCCGAAATGCACTCACAAAACACAGTTTGCGAATGCTCTGTTACCAGCGCCACCAACCTAAAAAACGGAACATTGAAAAAACTCCTTTGTTTTTTGATAGCAAGAGCATACTCTCTTTTTTTTCACCCGTCAAGCGGATTAAGCCAATTTCTTTGTATTTTTTTGTGCCTTTTGTTCGTGCGAACGAATATACTTCGTCCACTTGATGTACCCGTACGTCGTATTGGTAAAGTAGCCGGCTTTCAGCACCAGCAGCACGTACTGCCCGGAAATAACGTTGATAATCGTTTCCAGCAGGGCGCAAATGTACCAGGCAATCCACTGTTCGCGGTAGCGGAACAGAATAAACAAGCCGTTTGCCATGCCCACGGCGGAAGCGCAGGCATCCAGATAGCACACGATGTTTTTCAGCATCACGTTATTCGCAAAGATCCCGCCCTCGATTTCGATCAGCGTCAGCAAATATCCGACGCCGGCCGTCCACACGAGAATCGCCGCAACCACCAGCACGTCCTGCCACGGCTTCAGGGTTTTGACTTCCGTCAGTTCCTGCTGCTCTTCGTCGCGGTGCTTGTTCCACACAATAAAACTGATGATATCGCACGGGATCCAGAAGAACAGCGTTGTGGCAAGGGTCGCAAACCGATACACGCAAACGATGCAAATGATGATTTCCACCACTTCCACCCCCAGCGATACGATAAAATTCCACTTGCTTTGTTTTGAAATCAACAACTCGCAGGCAACGTTCAGAATAACGTCCATCAGATACAGTGCCATCAAAAGAGGAATACTGACCCGATACTTCGGTTGATTTTCCGTAACGCTGCCGGCCGAAAAGTCCCCCTCTTCCCACGCAAACGTACCGCAGGAAACGGAAGTGCCTTCCGCCGCAACGGAAACGTGCACTTCGCCGTCCTCATCCGGATAGCAGCTAAGCGTAACTTCGCTTTCGGCGGATACCGCCACGGGCAGCGCAATGCGCCACGTCGTTTCGTCTGCCACGGCCACGGTATACTCTACCGACCCCGTCAACTCTTTTGCCGAATACTCTTTTCCGTCAATCGTCACCGACATCCATACAAAATCGCCCGTGGTACCGGCAAAATCCAGCGTGCGGTATTCCGCACCGGAGGCGGAAGATAAATTCAACGTGACGTCATACGTCGGATCGTCCGTCTCCGGAAACAAAAACGTGAATACGATAGCCAAAATCAAAATCGAAAAGAACCAGATCTTTTCGTACGTCGTAAAATAGTTCCAGCCCTGTTTGCACAGGTCGCGGAACGTTCTTTTTTTCTTTTCCATAAAATTGCAGGGGCTCCTGTCCGCTGTTAAAAAATCAAAAATAAAGGCCCTCGCAAAGAGGGCCCTTCATCCTTCGTTTAAGCCTTTGCGATATGTTCGATTAAATCCAACACTTTGTGGCTGTAACCCATTTCGTTATCGTACCAGGCAACGAGTTTCACAAAGGTGGGCGTAAGCATGATGCCTGCATTCGCATCGAACACGCAGGTATTCGTTTCTCCCACAAAGTCGCTGCTGACAACCGCGTCTTCCGTATAGCCCAAAACGCCCTTCATCGTGGTTTCGCTTGCCAGTTTCACCGCCGCTTTGATTTCTTCGTAGGTGGTGGGTTTTGCCAGGTTGCAGGTCAGATCCACTACGGATACGTCCAGCGTAGGCACGCGGAAGGACATTCCCGTCAGTTTTCCTTTCAGTTCCGGAATGACTTTCCCGACCGCTTTTGCCGCACCCGTCGAAGACGGAATGATGTTGCCGGCAGCCGCTCTGCCGCCGCGCCAATCCTTTTTCGAGGGGCCGTCCACCGTTTTCTGCGTTGCGGTGGTCGCATGCACCGTGGTCATTAACCCTTCCACAATGCCGAAGTTATCGTGAATCACCTTTGCCAAGGGCGCAAGACAGTTCGTCGTGCAGCTGGCGTTGGAAACGACGTTCATTTCCGGACGGTAAGCGTTTTCGTTTACCCCCATAACGAACATCGGCGCATCACTGCTGGGGGCGGAAATCACTACTTTTTTTGCACCGCCTTCCAGATGCGCGGAAGCCTTCTCCACCGTGGTGAAGAACCCGCTGGATTCTACCACGTATTCCGCACCGGTCTGTTTCCACGGAATGTTTTTCGGATCCATTTCGTTAAAAACGCAAATTTTCTTGCCGTTCAGCAAAATGCCGCCTTCGCACGGCTCCACTTCCCCTTTGAACTTGCCGTGAACGGTATCATAGCGGAAGATGTAGCACAAATACCCCATATCGGTAAATGCCGGGTCGTTAATCGCGACCACTTCCATATCGTCCCTTGTGCATGCCGCACGCAAAACCAACCTGCCGATACGTCCGAATCCGTTAATGCCGACTTTTCTTTTTACTGCCATACGCTTGCCCCTCCCTAAATTGAAGCGAAAAAAAACTTGTGTTCGCTTTCCTTTCGCTCTATCGTGTGATATTATATTGTTGAAAAAATTATACTACAAAAAGAGGTGTTTTGCAACGCCTCCCGCTACATTTTGAGATTTATTTCGGCGAGTCCCGCCGGAAGAATCAAAAGGAGATCTTTATGCCGTTAGTTACGTCCAAAGAAATGTTTCAAAAAGCCTATCGCGAAGGATATGCCGTAGGCGCGTTCAACGTCAACACTATGGAGACGATTCAGGCCATTGTGGAGGCAGGCAAAGAAACCCGCTCCCCGTTGATTCTGCAAGTCAGCAAAGGTGCCAGGAAATACGCCAACGCCGTGTATCTGAAAAAACTATACGAGGCCGCCGTTGCGGATTGCGACCTGCCGATTGTGATGCACCTGGACCACGGCGACAGTTTCGAACTGTGCAAAGACTGCGTCGACAACGGTTTTACCTCCGTCATGATCGATGCCAGCGCCCTCCCGTTTGAAGAAAACATCTCCCTGACGAAGCGCGTGGTGGATTATGCGCACGACCACGGCGTAGTGGTAGAAGGCGAACTGGGGCGTCTTGCCGGCGTGGAAGAACACGTCGTCAGCGATTTGCAGCAATACACCGACCCCGGTCAGGTCGAAGAATTCGTTGCCCGCACGGGGGTGGACAGCCTCGCCATTGCCATCGGTACCTCGCACGGAGCCTTCAAATTCAAGGGTGAACCGCGTCTGCGCTTCGATATTCTGGAGGACGTGCAAAAACGCCTGCCGGATTTCCCCATCGTATTGCACGGGGCGAGCAGCGTTCCGCAGGAATTCGTGCGCGAACTGGAAGCTTACGGCGGCGTGATGCCGGGGGCAAGAGGCATTCCGGAAGAATTGCTGCGCAAAGCGGCAGAAATGGCCGTTTGCAAAATCAATATCGACAGCGACATCCGCCTCGTATTTACCGCAACCGTAAGAAAGCACCTGACGGAACATCCGGATCACTTTGACCCGAGACAATACCTGAAAGATGCCCGCGAAGCCATCAAGGAAATGATTAAGCACAAAATCATTTACGTTCTGGGCAGCAACGACAAGGCATAACACCCCGTTCGTTTCCGCACGGAAAAGCATTTCGCCACAAAACCCGGAATCCGTTCGGGTCCTCAAGTTTGCACGGCTGCCCTACGGC
>CAKPYT010000005.1 GCA_934203075.1 uncultured Clostridia bacterium
CTGCTGCCTGTTTTCTGTATTTCTGCGCAATTCCTTGCGTTTCTTCCATCTTTATACTTTTTCGGGTTTCCCCTATCGACACTCCAGCATCATTTTATCTGCTATCAGTGCTATGAACTCGCCGTTCGTCGGCTTTTCGTATTGGGAATACACTTTCACTCCGTACCAGGAGTTGATACTTTCGATTCTTCCTCTGTTCCATGCCACTTCGATGGCATGCCGTATCGCTCGCTCTACCTTGCTTGCCGTTGTTTCAAACTTCTCCGCTATCGCCGGATACAATTGCTTCGTGATACTGTTGATCATCGTCGGATGTTCTACCGTCAGTTTGATTCCTTCCCGCAGAAACTGATACCCCTTGAGATTCGCCGGAATCCCGACCGCTACGAATACGTTCGATAATCGTTCGTCCAGGCTTTTCCGTGCCGGTGTTACGTTTCGGTACGTTGCGCTTTGTGTCTTCGGCTTCGCCGCCAGTTCCTGTATCCGATCCCACAGCGTTTGCGCATCCGTTGGTTTCACTACGTAATACTCCGCTCCTAATCGAAACGCTTTGTTCACAAAGTTCTCGTGATTCAGTGCCGTATACACCAGAATCTTTCCGATTCCGTGTGTCGCTTCGATGACTTCAAACCCGTCCGCTTCCGGTAGCAACAAATCCATCACGATTACGTCCGGGTGTCTCATTTCGATCTCTCGTATTGCTTCTTTTCCACTATACACTACTCCCACAACCTCACACTGAGGTTGTAATCGTAGTTCCCCGGCGATCTTCGGCCCCTCTTCTTCGTTTTGCACTATTAAGACTTTGACTTGTTTCATTCTCCTATCCCCTCCTGCTTCCATTATATCACTCTGTTTTTGAAAAACAAGAGCAAATTTGAATTATTGTAAATAAATTTGTACTATTTTTGTCGAAATTTGTCGATTTCTTCGCATTTTCGTTCAAATTTTTGAAATATTCATCAAATTTTTAATTTTTTGTACTATCTTCTCTTTCCTTCTTCAATTTCTGTTATTTTTTCTCCAAATTTTTACATGCCTTCTCTTCCCTCAAACCCTTATCCTCTCCTCCCAACAATAACTTCTGCGCCTCCGATGTTTTCCTACCGCTCCCTCCGGAAGCCAAAAGCCCTCCCGTGCCGTATGCCTCGGCACGGGAGGGCTTTGGATTGTTTTGGGGATTTCTCCTCCCCCGCTTTGTTCTAAGAACCCGCACTCTTCCGCAGAATCTCCTGTATTCCTGCGCTCCCCGCGCGGAAGAAAAATGCATAACCGGAATAAAACCGTTTGCTCTCTTCGAAAGAAAAAGACCCTTTGAAGAATCCGCGCGTAAAAAGTGCCCAACCGAATTGCCCGCACACGAAAGAAAGGTCGCCCGGAACAAAAATTAGCAGACGAGGAAGAGCCCGCTCTCCGGACAAAACAAAAAAAACAGGCAGTTTCTGCCTGTCTTTTTTACTCGTTTCTGCGGGACGCAGCGCCCTATCGGTTACGACTGTTTTGCATCGGAAACGGCATCCAGAATGCTTTTTCCCTTCGCTTGGCTGCCGTATTTATCTACTTCCAGACGGTTGCGTTCCCCATGCGTCAGACAGCCGGCGCCGCCGACACATCCGCCGTAGCAAGCCATCCCTTCTATAAAGTTTGCATCCAACAGATTTTTACTCTTTTTCAGCAAAGCAATGCGGCATTCGTCGATGCCGTTGCACGAACACGGCTTTAGGTCGAACTTTAGCCCCTGCTCATTCAACGCTTCCTGCAAAGATTCGCTGAGCCCGCCACACTTTGCAAAAATCCTGCCGTAGTAAGAGGCGTCGTCCAACCCCTGCTCCTCCAGCGTTGTAATATCGATCTCCCGACTATCAAACAACGCCTGCAATTCTTCGAACGTCAGTACGGAATCGATATACGGCCGAACGTTCTCCTGACGGAATTCGTCCTTCTTTGCCGTGCAGGGCCCGATAAAGACGACCTTTGCCTGCGGATTTTTTACTTTCAGATATTTTCCCACGGTTGCCATCGGTGAAAGATTATGCGAAACGTATTGCGCCAACTCCGGAAAACTCTTTTTGATGTACGCTACAAACGCAGGGCAGCACGAACTGGTTAAAAAGCCTTGTTCCGCAAGTTCTTTCCCTTCCGACAGCAGCACCATATCTGCCCCCAGCGCCGCTTCTACTACGGAAAAGAAGCCGAGTTTTTTCAACCCGGAAATGACCTGCCCCAATTTTGCATAGGTAAACTGGCTGGAAATCGCCGGCGCCACTACGGCATACACCGGATAGTTCCGATTGTTGTCGCTTTCTTTCAAAATCCGGATGACGTCTAAAATATAAGATTTATCCGAAATTGCTCCCCACGGGCACTGATATACGCATGCCCCGCAAGCGATGCACTTGGAGTTGTCGATTTTGGCAACGTATTCCTCATCCATCGAAATAGCCTTCACGCGGCAGGCGTTTTCGCACGGGCGTTTATGGTTGATGATGGCACTATACGGACAAACCTTGGAGCAAGCACCGCATTCTTTACATTTGGATTTATCGATATGCGCTACGTGCTGTGCGTCGAACGTGATCGCTCCGAATTTGCAGACGTCTTCGCAGCGGTGCGCCAGACACCCGCGGCAGGCATGCGTCACTTCGTAACCGCCCATAGGGCATTCGTCGCAGGCGATATCGATTACTTCGATCACGTTCGGGTTGTTTTTATCCCCGCCCATAGCCAGTTTGACGCGTTTTTGCAAAATCGCGCGCTCTTTATAAACGCAGCAGCGCATGGTAGGTACTCTACCCGGTTCAATCCGTTCTGGAATCTCCGTTACGTTTTCGGCCAGCGTCCCCGCCCATGCTTCACGTGCAACTTCTCTCAAAACCTTATATTTCAGATGCTGCACCTTGGTATCGAATTTTCTCATACTTCCCCTTTTGTGTTTCAATCTAGTATCGAGTGTGGAAAAATGCCTTTGTTCTGCGGCCTTTTACAACAGGACGCAATCAAACGAAACGCCGGAAAACACACCGAAAAAAGAAAACCGCAAAAGCCCGCAAACCGTTTCGCTTGCGAGCCTTTGTGAATTTCAGAGTACGAACGAAACGCCGTTTGCAAAACGACGCTCGCTGCGTGCCGATCTATGCTTTTTGGTTAGCCTCGATCATTTTTGCTTTCGTTTCCTTCAAAGAATTCAGACGGGCCTGAATATCCGCAGCGTATTCTTTTTCGAACTTATCGAACGCATCGTTTTTTGCTTTGTTCATTGCGCTTTGCAGACTGTCCGCTTTGGTTTGCAAAGCGGTTTTGATTTCTTCCGGGAATTTTTCTTCCAGTTTCACCAATTCCGTCTGAACGGACGTCATCGTTTCCAGAACGCCGTCAATCGCGGTGTTCGCCAATTTATAAGCAGTTTCCAACGTGGTCTGAGCCATTTCCAACGCCGTCTTCGCCGCAGTGGCAAGGCCTTCTTTCATGATTTTGTCCGCACCGGTCGCATTCGCCGCTTCCGCACGTTTTTCAATCCATTCTGCCTTTTTATCCATAACGGATTTCAGCGCTTGTTGATATTGGCTGTCGCTCTTGACGAACATATTATAGCGCATCTGTTCCACGCTCTGGATTGCCTTCTGATAGTCTCCCATCATTTTTTTGTATCCGGCGACCATTTCCTGATATGCGCTGTTAACGTCTTCAATCAATTTTGCGGTTTCTTCTCTTTCCGCAAAGTCCACCTGGTATGCTTTTGCATTATAATAAGCTTCTTTCAAAGAATCGCTCAGCAATGCCTGACTTTCTTTTCTGGTTTCGTTCAGGGATTTCAGCAATTCTTCCTGCGTCATCGCGTTCAGCTGTTCTTCCGTCAATTCCGGATTCACCGCTTTCACCAATGCACGCAGTGCTTCGGTAGACAACCCTTTTACCTGTTCCACCGCTGCGGTAACACCTTCGCTTTCCAGGAAAGATTTTACCTTCCCTTCCACTTTGGAATACAATTCTTTGGCCGCTTCTTCGTCCCCGGTGATGCTGATTTTCACTCCGTTTTCGTTCACTTCCGCGCTGCCTTTTACCAGATAGCCCGCGTCGGTTGCGATCGAAACCATCATTTTTGCGGCTTCTTCCGCCGTCTTTCCGACAAACGCTTCCCCTGCGATAACCAGGTTCCCGTCATCGTTTAAGCCGGTCACGCTGATGACTTTATTATTGCTGTCTAAGATGAACTCCACGCTCGGGTTAATGTCCACCGTCATACGGCTGTCCGCTTCCCCCAATTGGCTGCCACACCCTGCAAAAGCAAAGGTGCAAGCCACCGTCATGCATAGGCACAATACTACTGCCAAAATGCGCTTCTTCATAAATAAATCCTCCTATGTTCACGCACGATTGTCTTGTGCGCAACTCATCTTTATTTGTTTTTATCTTTCGCTGTCTTCCTGTGCTGCCGGTTCCGCAACCGCTTTTTCCCCGACGGCGGAGGTTCCTTCCGCTGCGTCGATAGACGCGATAACCTCTTCGGCAGATTTCCCGTCCATCAACATTTGCACTTCTTTAGTGTGAATGGTTTCTCTTTCCAAAAGAACTCTTGCCATGTTGTGCAAAATCGGCATTTTTTCCGTCAGAATCTGCGTTGCTTTGGCGTGACACTCTTGTACGATACGTGTTGTTTCTGCATCGATTTTTGCAGCCACCGCCTCACTGAACGAATTCTGCTCCTGATAGCTTCTGCCGATGAACACTTCGTGATCCGCACCGTAGTACAACGGGCCGATCTCGTCCGACATGCCCCATTCCGCTACCATGCTGTGTGCGTTTTGCGTCACGTTTTTGATATCCTGCGAAGCACCTGTCGTCACGTTCTGAATCACCAGTTCCTCCGCAACACGCCCGCCGAGCGCCATCACGATGCCGTCCAGCAGTTGCGCTTTCGTCATGTGATTGTTGTCGTTTTCCGGCAGGGTCATCGTATACCCGGCGGCCCAACCGCGCGGAATAATCGTGACTTCGTGCACCGGATCGCAGTTTTTCAGGCTGCAGGCCAAAATCGCATGCCCGGACTCGTGATAAGCAGTGATACGTTTATCCGACTCGGTAACCAAACGACTTTTCTTTTGCGGGCCCATCACTACTTTATTCAGCCCTTCGTTGATATCGGCCATGGTGATGACCGAACGTTTCTCCCGCACGGCCAGAATTGCGGCTTCGTTCAGCAGGTTTTCGAGATCCGCACCGGTAAAACCAGCCGTGATCCGCGCGATTGTGGTAAAATTCACGTCGTTCGCAAGGGGTTTGTTGCGCGCATGCACTTTCAGAATGGCTTCTCTGCCGCGCACGTCCGGACGATTTACCGCAATCTGACGGTCAAACCGACCGGGCCGCAACAATGCGGGGTCCAGAATATCGGCACGGTTCGTTGCCGCCATCACAATGATGCCCGCATTTTCTTCGAACCCGTCCATTTCCACCAACAATTGGTTGAGGGTCTGTTCCCGTTCGTCGTGACCGCCCCCGAGGCCCGCGCCACGCTGGCGCCCGACCGCATCGATTTCGTCAATAAAGATAATACACGGCATGTTCCGCTTGGCCTGATCGAACAAATCCCGCACACGGCTGGCGCCGACGCCGACGTACATTTCTACAAAGTCGCTGCCGCTGATCGAGAAGAACGGAACGCCCGCCTCCCCCGCGACGGCTTTGGCAAACAGCGTTTTACCTGTGCCCGGAGGCCCGACCAGCAATACCCCCTTCGGAATACGTGCGCCGACTTCTGCAAATTTTTTCGGCGTTTTTAAGAAATCGATGATTTCTTTCAGTTCTTCCTTTTCTTCTTCCGCCCCGGCAACGTCCGTAAAGCGAACCTTTACGTTTTCACTGACACGCGCACGGCTTTTCGAGAACAATGCGCCCTGGTTGTTTGCCTGCCCGATCTGACGCAGCAGCAAATAACCCATAAACAACATCGCGCCCACGCCCAAAATCGGCAAAGCGTAATCCCACACGGAAAGTTGACTCGGGTTGCTGTATTTCACGTCCACCCCGGTCAATTTGCCGGCCGTTGCCAGCGCCTGAATATCCTTTGCAAACGTGTTGCGATCCGGCGCAACGGTCTGATAAGAATACCGACGCGGAAAAGCGTTCGCGCCGTATTTTGCGACGTCCGCTTTTGTCATTACTTTAATAGTATAGTATCCGTCGAAGTAAACGGCACCGATCTCGCCGTTTTCCAACTGACTCAGAAATTCGTAGTAATTCGGCGACGATCCGCTTCCGAAATAGTTCATCAGGAACACCGCAACCAACAGGATCGCGGCAACCGCAACCACTACGGATATCACACTTTTCGCTTGCTTCTTCATTTAAACTCCTTTCGCACAAAGGTGCGCTTTTCCTCGATCGACCCCGACGTTTCTCGCCGTCGATCCCCGATGCGCTTCCTTCAGTGTGATATTGTAGCACACCCTATGAAGAAGTGTCAAGTTGAGGGCTTGAAAGGTATTTGAATATTCTGTGAAAACTGTCACGCCAGGGCCTGCCGAAAAGCGGCGCAAACAAAGCACGACAGTTGATCCACCATGTTTGCGTCGGCATTCCGCAATTGCCGCCCCGGATCAGAGCCCTGTTCTGCCACAACGGCAATGACGGAAAAATCCCCTACGGACGGCAAAGGCTTGCCCAAAGCCAGCCGCGGCCGTACCCCTCCGCAATGCAAACGAACGGTCCCGACCTCTTCCGCCGCACCGAGGGCTGCGTCCAGAGCCACAAAACATGCCTTCGGGTGAAGCACCCGTAAGGCGGCAACTGCGCGCTCCAGATTCTGCGCATGCAAATTGCTTCCGAGCATCCCGTAAATATAATAAGGAGACGACAACCGATCGTTTAACAACGTCCCCGTACCGGGGCCGAAACGGTCCCCCGTGATTTTTTGCGTGCCGATGCACAAAAATACAATTTCCTTTCCTTTTAACTTTGCACGCAGAAAGCGCGCCGCTTTCCATACTTCCGATTCTGTTTTTCTTGTCATACCCACCTCTCCGTTTCGCATTATTCCCCGCTTTTACAAGAAAATACGACATACTCCTTTCCAAATGCCCGCAAACGTGCTAAAATAAGAAGGCGGAGCTCCTCACGGAGCCGGAGAAGTCCGCCTGTTTCCAAGCGGCTCGATGGATAAGAAAAGGAATCGAACATATGTTCGAATTTGATACTATGGCAACGATTGACATCATTTTACTTGCCGTCACGGCAATCTTCGTTCTTATTTGGGGAATCAGCGGGTTTGGCAAACAATGCACCAAGCTGATTTCCTTCCTTGCGCTGAACTTTCTGTCCGTTGCGCTGGTGGCGCTGCTGCTGCCGCGTCTTCTGGCATGGGAGCCGATCGGTACGCAAGGCGTGCAGTGGGCCTCCTCCTTGGTGCCCGTCAGCTCGGAACCCTATGCAAATGCGGAGGAGCTTTCCTCCGTCCTGCAAAATCTCGGGGTGCCGGAAGCACTCTGCGCTTATCTTGCCCCCTGTATTCTGGCGATTGCCCCCAACGCTACGGATCTATCCACGGCGCTCGGCACTGTCCTACTCTCCGTAATCGGGAGTATCCTCCTCTTTATCCTAGTCTATTTGCTTTTAAAGCTCCTGATTCGCCTTTTGGAGGGATTAGTGAAAGCGATTCGCAAAGTATCCGTCTTAAAAGCGCTGGATCATTTGCTTGGCATTGCAGGCGGCGTCCTGGTCAGTTTTGTGCTTGTTTCCGCCCTGCTGGCTCTCATCGGCCTGATTCCGGCCGAAACGATCCCGCAAATCGAATCGGTTCGCAGTTTCATTGCTCAAGGGGAAATGACCGCCTACCTGTATAACCACAACTTTATCGGCGATCTGCTTGCACAAGTCTTACAAGTCACTATCGCCGCCTTGCCCGCCTGAAATTGACCCTCCCGCATCCGCCCGCCGTGTGCGGGTTTTTCTTTTTCCCTTTCACTCTTTTGCGCTTCCTGTTTTTCGCCCCTTTCGCAATCTTCTTTCTGTATCCCTCCCCAAAAGAATCTCAAGGCCAAACAAAAACCGCTGCTCTTCCTTTTTTATTCAACATCGATACTGTTTCGCGTCTGAAACAAGGGGAACAAGGGTTTTTACGCCTCGGATCCACCCTGAAGCGGCAACGTTTTTCTTCTGCTTCCTCAACCCGGAAAATCCGGCCCGCCACACTCCTTCCCAGCGTTGCTTTCCGCCGTCTTCCTCTGCTTTGTTCCGACAACTTTCCCACTTCGACCGGTCTTGTTTCTCTCCTTGCGACCCGTTTTAGGCCCTGCTGCTCCACTGATTTATACTCCGACTTTCCGCAAGCAGAACGGAATCCTTTTGTGGATAATCGCGAATTTCATCGAAAAAGCAGGGCAGTTATCCACATATCAACAAATATTGAAGGAGTTATCCACAAAAATACCGCCAAAACAGGGTTCCGCTTGTGCACAATGCCACAGCGACCACTCCTTCGAAAGGCCTCTTGACGGTAAACGACACAACCACCTTGTACCTCTTCCCTCTTCTGTGTTTTCTGCAAAAGATTCTCTTTTTCGACAAATTGTTTCACGTGAAACAAGTCTTCGTTTCCTGCGTTTGAATTTTGCTAAAACACTCTGCACGATGCCATGCCGCAATTGCAAACCATCCAAGCGCAGGACCCTTCTGCGCAGTTTTCGGCTGTAAAACGCCGTCACCTGCACAGAATTTTAACATTCATTTTTAGCCCTCTAAAATGCGATGAGACAGAATTTTTTAAATGAAAATTTAAAAATTTTGAGCAATTTTTATCGCCATTCTGTGTCAGAAAGCCCGTTTTCCGTGGAGATCGAAACATTTTCCCATCGACAAAACGGAAAGAAGAAAAACAGCCGACCCTTGTGGACTCTCGCCTGAAAATGTTTCACGTGAAACATTTGAAAGAAAAAGTTCTTCTGCGCATCCCCGTCCAAAGAAACTCACGGAGGATATGGAATATACAAAAAAGCGGCAGAAGCATAAGCAAGCAGTCGATACGATTTTACAGGAGATCCACTAAGGGCGTCCGGTTCCGCTGTTCCGAATAGGGCAAGAACAAAAGGGCAGGGCCCTTACCCTCTCTCCGCTTTCGTAAGCCCCACGTTTCACGTGAAACAGTTAAACAACCTCGGATCACACAACCCTTACGGGAAAAAGGCAAAAGCAAGTTTTCTGCCTCAATCAACAAAATTGGGCACAGACGGCCGAAAATTAAGCCTTATTTTTAGCCCTCTAAAATGCGATGGGACAGAATTTTCTGGAATAAAATTTTAAAAAGTTGAGGGGCAAAACGTCACATTCTGAGAGAAAATCGGCCCAAAACAAGGAAATTCGCCATTTACCATGTGAAAAGCCGCTTAAAAACACATACGTAATGTTTCACGTGAAACACCAAATTGCTTGAGAATCGAAGAAGGGGGCCTGGAAGGGTTCGGGCAATATCATAGAAACGGCAGTATCAAGCCGCAGGCAGTAATACCGGGAAAAAGGACCCTTTCGGATAACCGGGTCAGCAATGATAGGGCTAAATATTGAAAAAAGCGGCTCACACGAGCCGCTTTTCCTATTCTTTTATGATTTTATCTTACTATTTCGTGCTATTTCGCCAAAATCCCCATCAGGATTCCGCTCAACCAATTGTTTTCGTTCAGCCATTTCGCACAAGTAGATAGTTCGATCTGCGCACGAATCGCATCCTGCACTTCTGGCAAGAACGTATTCGGCAACAGGCTGAGCAGGGTAAAGAAGGCGAGGGCGATCACATACACTTCGGCAACGCCAAGCGCAAGCCCAAGCAATTTATCCACTCCGTTCACCAATTTGATTTCGTTTGCCTTCCGGAAAGCATTTTTCAGCAGGGCAACTACAATTGTAAGCACAATCACAAGCAAAACGAACGCAATCGCAACAAACGCCCAGTGCGTCAGAACCGAAGGCAACACATCCACCAAGCGACAGGTGCCAAACTCGGCAAAAACGCTCTTTACCGGTGCCGAGGCAATTCCGGAAACGAAAGCGGGCAGCCCCAGTGCTGTCAAGGCCCCGGTAACGTTCGCGTCGGTCGTCCAATCCTTCGCAACCGTGAACCAACGGTCTCCTTCCGCCACTTCTGCGTCCAAGCCCTCCATCCAGGAGGTGATTGTCCCTTGCAGTTGCTCTCCGCCAAGAGGCTGAATCCAATCGGCAACGATCCCTGCCAGCAATACCGCCCCAATCAACACGGCCAGCGTGCCGAACAGAGCAAAAAACTGCTGTGAAAATCCTTTTGCCAAGCCGACAATCCCCAAAATAATGGCTAATCCGTAAATTACGCCATCAATAATTGCAATTTCTAGCCCAGGTATCATTTTTTCTCCTTAAAAATTCGAACATATGTTCGATAATACAAAGCCGTCTGTAGCATTCTATTCTTCCGAACAAAAGAATGTTTTCGGCTATCTTTCCGCCCTCCAGGCGTCTATCAACTCGCAAAGGCGGTCCAGGTCGTCTTTGCTGAAATAGTCAATATAAATACGGCCTTTCTGATCGTTTCCGAGAGCGGTCACTTTGGTTGCAAAAACTCTTTGCATATTTGTTACCAATTCTCTCAATTCCAAACTCTGTTGCGGCTTCGGCTTTTCCTCCTGTGCAGGGGTAGTGAAGTCCCGTACGCGTTTTTCCATCTCGCGCACGCTCCACCCGCCGTCCACCGCCTTTTGCGCCAGACGATATTGATCTTCCGGCCGCAGGGCAACTAACGCTCTGCCATGACCGGCGCTGATCTTTCCTTGCTCGATCATTGCAACGACGCGCTCGTCCAGCGTCAGGAGCCGCAACGTGTTGGCAATGGCCGAACGGCTCTTGCCGATGCGATCCGCCGCTGCTTCCTGCGTCATGTGGAACTCGTCCATCAATTCTTTAATGGCACGCGCTGCCTCGACCGGATTCAGATCCTCCCTCTGCAGGTTTTCAATCAAAGAAATTTCTTTGATCTGCTGCGAGGTATAATTGCGCACAACGGCAGGGATCGTTTCCTTCCCGGCCAGTTTCGAAGCTCTCCAGCGACGTTCGCCGGCAATTATCATGTAGCGCAATCCGACCCGGGTTACGACAATCGGGGAGATGACGCCGTGCAGACGAATCGATTCCGCAAGTTCTTCCAATGCGGCTTCGTCAAAGTTTTTGCGGGGTTGCTCCCGGTTGGGATCGATGTCCCTCACGCTTAATTCTACCACGCCTTCGCCGTGCTGAATTTCTTCAATTTCACGGATCGGTCTGTTTTTTTGTGTGGTCGGTTGTTCTTCCCCCAAATCATTCATTCCGAGCAGGGCTCCCAGCCCTTTGCCCAAACCTTTTTTCTCAGCCATTGTTCGATTCTTCCCTTCTTAAATATTCTTTGGTTATCTTTTCATACGCGATTGCGCCGTTGCTCCGCGGAGCATGCAGCACAATCGGCACGCCGTAACTCGGAGCTTCGCACAACTTTACGTTACGCGGAACCACGGTAGAAAACACTTTGTTGGCAAAATATCGGTTGATTTCCCCCGCGACCTGTCGGGACATCAAAGACCGTCCGTCGTACATGGTGATAACCACGCCGGAAACGGTAATTTGGGGATTCAACCGCTGCCGCACCAATTTGATGGTGTAAATCAATTGGCTCAACCCCTCCAACGCAAAGAATTCGCATTGGATCGGAATGATGACTTCATCGCACGCCGTTAAAGCATTGATGGTAAGCAAACCCAAAGAGGGGGGACAATCGATCAGAATATAGTCGTAGAAATTGCGAATCGGGGTGAGAGCGCGTTTCAATACGTGTTCGCGATCCTCCATGTTCACTAACTCTACTTCTGCGGCCGCCAAGTCCATATTACAGGGCAAAATATGAAGATTTTCCACCGCCGTACCGAAAATCACGTCGTTTGCGGTAGCTCTGCCCAAAAGCAAATCGTAAATGGTTTTTTCCAATTCACCTTTTTCGATGCCGTTGCCCGTAGAAGAATTCCCCTGCGGGTCCATATCTGCCAGCAAAACCTTTTTGCCGCTGCGCGCAAGATATGCAGCCATATTGATTGCCGTCGTAGTCTTTCCGACGCCGCCTTTCTGATTTGAAAATGCAATGATTTTTCCCATAATTGCGTCCTCTTTGGTTGCCCGCAAATTGCGGTTTGAGTATTTTTCAGTATAACATAAAACTGTCGGTTTTTCAACAGCTTCTGTCAATTTTTCTCGCTTCGCCCGCGCTTTTCACGCGAGACACAAGGCAGGGGGATTTTTCCCGTCTGCGATCTTCCTTCTCCCGAAGATAAAACGATTCCGAAGGTCTTTTCCGCTTGTTTGCCGCGAAAAAGCGGGGAACCCAAAACGGTTCGGCAACCGGTTCCGAACGGCATCTCTCGTGCTCCCTCGGAAGAGCTGTCGCGCCATCCGAAGAGAAAAGATCAGACAATCGGCTGCGTTCTCTCTTTGTTTTTTCCGCGCGGATAGGCTTTCGGGGTAGGTTTGACCTTTTCCACCACGATAATCGTGCGCTGTTCCCCGTCGGAAAGCGTAAACTGCCGTTCTTCCCGCATTTTCCCTCCGAGCAATTCCAAAGCCCTTGCGCTTTCGGCAAGTTCTTCCTTTGCTACCGCTTTGTATGCAAGAAACACTCCGCCGACCCGTACCAAGGGTAAGCAATACTCCGCAAGGGTATTCATGCGTGCGACCGCGCGCGCGGTAACAACATCGAACGACTCTCTCAGGCTTCCCTTGCCCGCTTCCTCGGCGCGCATATGCAAGCATTCTCCCGAAAGCTGCAACTCCTGCAGCAACGCCTGCAAAAAACCGATTCGTTTTTGCAAACTGTCCAGCAACGTCAGGCGAATATCTTCCCGCTCGATTTTTAAGGGAACCCCGGGAAAACCCGCCCCGCTGCCGACGTCACAAAGGCTTGCGCCCTGCGGCACGGCAAACGCCCCGAGCAGGCTGTCTTCAAAGTGTTTTACGTATACTTCGTTTTTTTCCGTAATTGCCGTCAGGTTAAACTTCTGGTTCCACTCCGTCAGCATACGGTAATACCTTTCCCATCTTTCCTGTTTTGTCATCTTTCTTTCCCGTCGGTCGGTTTGGCATGCAGCGCGAGGTAAACGATCAGCACGTTGATATCACTGGGAGAAACCCCGGAGATGCGGGAAGCCTGCCCCAAAGTCAGGGGGCGCACTTCGTCCAGCTTTTGACGCGCTTCCAGGCGCAACCCGTCCATGTTCAAGTAATCCAGATCCGCAGGGAGGCGCTTTTCTTCCGTTCTGCGAGCCTGATCGATCTGCAATTGTTGTTTTTGCAGGTAACCTTCGTATTTGATGTCGATTTCCGTCTGCTCTTTCACCTGTGCCGAGTATTCCCCGAACACACCGAAAGCCTTCGTCAGGTCCGCAAACGAAATGTTGCTCCGTTTCAGCATTTCGCGGTAAGTCAGTTTGTTTTTGGAAGTGTTTTCGCCCTTTTCCCGGAACAACTCCGCAAACTCTGCCGCTGTTTTTCCTTCGTTCAGGACAGACTCCAGACGAGCCCTTTCCTGCTGTTTTTGCAAAAACCTTTGATAACGCTCGTCGCTGACCAACCCGATTTCTCTGCCGATGGGCGTCAGGCGCAAATCGGCATTGTCCTGCCGCAGGTAAAGACGATATTCCGCACGCCCCGTCATCATACGATAGGGTTCGTTGGTTCCCTTGGTGGTGATATCGTCAATCAAAACGCCGATATACGACGTGTCGCGCGTCGGTACATAAAGTTCTTTGCCGTCCAGCCAGCGCGCGGCATTAATCCCGGCGATCAGCCCTTGTGCCGCAGCCTCTTCATACCCGCTGGTTCCGTTGATCTGCCCCGCGCAAAAGATCCCTTCCGTCTTTTTATACATCAGGCTGGGATAGAGCTGCATGGGGTTGATGCAATCGTATTCGATGGCATAGGCATCCCGCATGATTTCCACGTCCTCCAACCCGGGGATGGAGCGATAAATCTGTTCCTGCACGTCTGCCGGCATGGAAGTACTTGCGCCCTGTACGTAAATTTCATCCGTCTGTAACCCCTCCGGTTCCAGAAACAATTGATGCCTCTCTTTATCCCGAAAACGATAGATTTTCGTTTCGATGGAAGGGCAATAGCGCGGTCCGATCCCCGTAATTTCGCCCGTAAACATCGGGGCTTCGTCCAGATGATCCAAAATGATGCGGTGCGTTTCTTCACAGGTATACGTAAGGTAACAATCCGCAGCGTTATAGTTCACCTTCTCGTGCAGATAGGAGAAGGGGGGCATTTCTTCGCCGGGCTGCAGCGTCAGCCGATCGAAATGAATACTGCGTGCGTTGACGCGCGCCGGCGTGCCGGTTTTGAACCGGCGAATTTCAAACCCCAGATCCTTCAGGCTTTGCGTCAACCCGTCTGCAGATAAAAAACCGTTCGGACCGCAATGCTTGGTGTATCTGCCGATGATAATGCGGGAATCCAGATAGACGCCCGTTGCAAATACCACCGCTTTGCAAAGATATTCCAGCCCTTGTGCCGTCTCCACCGAAAACCCGTCTGCCGTCTGCCGCACCCGCACCGCTTCGCCTTGCCGCAATTGCAGATTCGGCGTCCGTTCCAGCGTACGCTTCATGCATTCGTGATAACGCTGCTTGTCTACTTGTGCTCTGGGGCTGTACACGGCAGGGCCTTTTCCGCGATTCAGCATTCTTAACTGAATCAACGCTTCGTCCGCATTGATGCCCATTTGCCCGCCGAGAGCGTCGATTTCTTTTACAATTTGTCCTTTCGCCGTCCCCCCGATGGAAGGATTGCACGCCAAAAAGGCAACCGTATCCAAATTTGTGGCCAGCACTGTCGTTTTTTTACCGAGTCTGGCACTTGCAAGAGCGGCTTCGCACCCGGCATGCCCGGCGCCCACCACCACTACGTCCGTCGTTTGCGTCAACATTTTTCCCTCTTTCCGCCGTATTGCGGAAACTTTTTCTACGGGAGGCTTCCCGTTATTTTCCTACACAGAACTTTGCAAAAATACGATCGATCACCGCCACACTTGCGGTGTTGCCGGTAATCTCCCCGAATTGCGTCCACGCTTCTTTCAAAAGCATCGCGGCAACGTCGAGGGAGACGGCTTCCAGGCTCTGCTTCAGGCTTTGTTCGGCACGCTCCAGGCAGCCGACGTGCCGCAGATTCGTAAGAACCAGATCCTCTCCGGAAAGGGCCTTCTTCACCGTCCGGTCGTACAGGTTCTGCTTCAGTTCTTCCAGTCCTTCGCCCGTTGCGGCACTCACGAAAATACCATCTTCCTGGCACTTTTTGCCCAAGTCCGCCTTGTTTTTTACCACTAAGTGCTCGGTTTTGCGCACCAACTCCAAAACGGAAACGTCTTCTGCCGAAAGAGGTTCGTGCGCCGGAATCACCGCCAGTACCACGTCTGCCGTTTCGGCCGCCGTTTTACTTTTGGCAATTCCCTGCTGTTCTATTTTATTTTCCGTTTCGTGAATTCCTGCCGTGTCCATAAAATGAAACCGCGTATCCCGGTAGCAAAACGCTTGTTCTACTACGTCCCGCGTGGTGCCGGGTTCGTCCGAAACAATGGCTTTATCGCTGTTGATGAGGGCGTTTAACAAACTGCTTTTTCCCACGTTCGGCTTGCCGACAATGGCAACCGTCACCCCGTATTTCACCAGCCGACCCTTTCGGGCACCTTGCAGCAATTTCTCCGTTTGTTGAACAAGTTCCCTTACGGCGATGCGCGTTTCGGCAACGGTGGCTTCTTCCAGATCCTCTTCCGGATAGTCCAACGTAACTTCGATTTTTGCCAATACGTCCGTCAGCCGATCCTGCATTGCGGTAATCTCCCGCCCGAACCGGCCCTGCAGCAGTTCGAACCCGCTCCTGACCCCCGTGCTGGTTTCGGCATCGATCATTTCGATCATTCCCTCAGCGTTCGTCAGATTCATTTTTCCGTTGAGAAACGCCCGTTTGCTGAATTCTCCGTTCACGGCCATGCGTGCACCCTTGTCGCAGCAGGCTTTCAGCACGCCTTCGACCAGCGCCATTCCTCCGTGGCAATGAAATTCCACCATATTTTCGCCGTTAAAAGAATGAGGTGCCTCAAAAAAGACGCACATCGCCTGATCGGTGAAATATTCCGTTTTTAATTTGCCCACTTGCAGGTATCCCGGTTTTGCCGGAAAGGGCCGGAAAAGCTGTTTTGCAATCGAAAGGCTTTCTTCTCCGCTCATCCGCACAATGGCTACCGCTCCTTTCCCGAACGGGGTGGAAAGGGCTACAATCGTATCTTGTTTCATTTTGAATATAAAGAAGGGAGAACACGTTTTCTGCTCTCCCATCCTTTCCTTAAAATTTTGGTTTTTTCGAGTTTTTAGAGCGATAAACGAAATTCAACTGTTTTCGATTCTCTTTCGGTTGCTCTTTTTGCTGTGCCTGTTTGGGAAAAATCACGACGTAGCGATTCGGGGCGACCCCGTCGGAAGAGGTCGTAACGTATTCGCTGTCCTGCAGGGCAGAGTGAATGATCCTTCTTTCGTAGGGATTCATCGGTTCCAGCCGCACTTTTTTGTGCGTACGCTTCACTTTGCTTTCCAGATTGTGAGCCAGCTGCACCAGCGCCGCATTGCGTTTTTCGCGATAATTTTCGGTATCCAGCACGATGCGCTTAAAATCTTTTCTGTTTTTGTTGGTAGTGATGCTGGTCAGGTACTGCAGCGCGTCCAGAACTTCCCCCCGGTGCCCGATAATCGTTCCGCTATCCGTTCCGATGAGGTTGATATGGATTTCGTCTTCCGTTTCCGTCAATTCGCTCGTAAAGGTCAGGCCCATTTTTTGCAAAACTTCTTCGATAAAGTTCTGCGCTTGTTCGCCTTCCGTCGGCTTTCTCGTTAAGCGAACCTTGCAGGACTTCAAAAACCCGCCTTCGCTCAATACTTCTACTTCTACTTGTTCTCTCGTCAGTCCCAACGTTTTGAGACCGTTCGCTATCGCAATCTCTACGGTTTTGCCCGTTGCAATCGTTTCTTTCATACTATCTCCTGTAACTCGGGGCCGTATCGGTTTCCGCCAGTTTCTTTTTTACCGCACGTTCTACAATCGGGTTCAGTGCCAAAGAAGAAAGAATCGTTAAAGTAGAGTTGCACACCAAATACAATGCAAACGCCGCGCTGTACATCAACGAAAAGAATCCCATCATAATCGGCATCATAAACATCATCATTTTCTGCTGCGATGCCATCGGATCCGTTTCCGCCGACTTTTTATCTTTCATGCCGGAAGCATTCCCTGTGATTTTGGTAGAGAAAAAGCTTAAAGCAATGGAAAGAATCGGCAAAATCAATAAACCGTTCCAGTTTCCGTTAAAAATTTTGTATCCTTTTGCCTGTGCCAGAACACCGTCCCGAATGTTGTTATAGATATTCTCGTTTACCAGATCCGTTCCGACGCCT
Source organism: uncultured Clostridia bacterium (assembly GCA_934203075.1). Classification (GTDB taxonomy): domain Bacteria; phylum Bacillota; class Clostridia; order Christensenellales; family CAG-314; genus CAKPYT01. The sequence goes on from CAKPYT010000005.1 coordinate 17,478, forward strand.
TGAACCCCCATGGATCCTCTCGTAAACTCGTCGTACGTCGGCATCGGTTCGTTCCAGTTATCCGGACGCCAGATGTTTTTAATCCACAGGAAGGATTCTTTGTTGGATTCGTAATACTCGCCCGTCTTTTCTTTTGCAAAGGAAATCGCTTCTTCGTTACTCTTTCCTTGCCCGATGGCATACTCGTATTGCGTCTGATAGGTGTTTTCCAGGGCGTTATAATCCTTTACGTTGGCGTATGCCGTGTAACTGGTCAACCCGGAATACATAAAGATGAATACGGCCATCGTTACGATGGTGGGCAAGCAGGACGCTAAAGTAGAATATCCTTGCTTTTTGTACAATTTCAGTTTTTCTTCGTTTGCTTTGCGCTTATCGTTTGCGTATACCGTATCGATTTTTTCCAGCATCGGCTGCATTTTTTGCATCTGAATGCTGTTTTTCTTCATCATATACCGCTGCCACACGTCCAGCGGAAGGGTGATGAGTTTTAAAAAAACGGTAAACAGCACGACCGCCCATCCGTAACTTCCCAGCCATTCGTAAAGAACTTTTACGATTTGGCCCACAAAGTTCAGAGCGGGCACTTCCAGCCCGCCGGCAAAGGCGAAAAGTTGCGTTATAAAATCCATTTTAAATCTCCCTTAAATTGATAGGGGACGGGGTCGTAGCCGCCTTTTCCCCAAGGGGCACATCTCAGCAGTCTCCGCATCGTCAGCCAACCGCCTTTCAGCGTACCGAACTTTTGAAACGCCTCCATCGAATAGACGGAACAGGTCGGCGTATAGATGCAGTTTTTTCCGATGAGTTTCGAAAGTGTTGCCTTGTACAATTTCAACAGTCCGATGCAAACGTATTTCATTGGAGGATCTCCGCTTTCGTCAGCAAATCTCCCATCGCATGAAAAAGCGTTTCGTAGGGAACGTTCTGCTTCCGTGGAACAAAAACGCAATGCGCGCTTTGGGTAATTTGCGGAAGATACGCCCGAAAACACTCTTTCAACTGCCGTTTGACACGATTTCTCTCCACGGCTTTTCCGAACTTTTTGCTGATGCCAAACCCCGCTTTTACGGTGCCTTTTTTGTTTTTTACGTAAATCAAAACCAGGCACGCATTCGTAACCGTAGTGCCTTTTTTATAGACGTATTGAAACTGATAGTTTTTTCTTAACCGGTAACACTTCTTCATTGCCACGCCGTGTTATGCGGAAAGATGATGTCTCCCTCTGTTGCGGCGTCTCGCAAGAGTCTTTCTGCCGCCCTTGGTTTTCATGCGTGCACGGAAACCGTGAACTTTGCTGCGTTGTCTTTTCTTAGGTTGGTACGTTCTTTTCATAATAAACCTCTCTTTTATGTCTCTCGACACAATTTTTACATAGTGAAAAAGGCATAATCCTGCAATTATGCCAAAATATTATAATGAAAATTCTCCGGACTGTCAAGTATCGCAATCGTTTTCTTTCTCTTCGGCTCTCTTTTCCTTTTCGAATCCTTTCAAAAAAAGAAAAAACGAACCGTTTTTCGGGTTCGTTTTCGATCGTTTCAGTGGTTCGGCGTACGAGGCGTTTACACCATCCTGACGGGCAGAATCATGTAAAGGTATTGCTCGTTCTGCGTTTTGTCGCACGGGGTAATAATGCAGGGCGCAACGGAAGAGGTAAAACTCATCTGAATGAAACTATCTTCGATGACGCGAATGTTTTCCATCAAAAAGCGGGCGTTGAAAGCAATCGTCAGATCCTTTCCTTCCAAAGAAATGGACATTTTTTCGCTGATGCTGCCCTGATCGCTGTTCGAAAGCATGGTCAGAACGTTTTCTTTCATTTCAAACTGAATCAGATTGTTCCGTTTTTCGTCCTTCGCCATGATGTTCGCACGATCCAATGCATTTTCGAACTGCGTTCTGTTTACCGTAACGACCGTGGAAAAATCTTTCGGAATCAACTGTTCGTAATTCAGATATTCTCCCACAAGCACCCGCGTTTGCAAAACGGTATCTCCCATATCTACCAAAAGATAGTTCTTTTCCAGATAAAGGCTGACGACGTTTTCATCGTCGTTCAACAGTTTGGTCAGTTCGTTCAGGCTTCGGGTCGGTACCACCGTCCGCAAATCCGGGCTTTTACTTTCCAGCGGCTGCGTTTCTATGGCCAGGCGGTACCCGTCCAGTGCTACGGTTTTCATTTCGTAACCGCTCACCTGAAACAGACAGCCGTTCAGCATCGGCCTTGCGGAATCGGAAGAAGCGGCAAACAACGTTTTGTTGATGGCATTGCGAAGTTCCAGCTGCAAGATACGGAACCCGTCCTTTTTTTCGAACCGTTCCGGTTCCGGATAATCTTCCAACGCAAAACATTGAACGTATCCTTCGCTGTCCGTATAACGAATTTTCATTTTATTCTTTTCGTTCAGCGTAATTTCGATTTGCTCGTCCTCCAGTTTCCGGATCAATTCTCCGAACAACCTGCCGGGCACGACGGCCACGCCTTCTTCCAATACGTTCGCTTTGATTTTCTTTTCTATTGCCAATTCCAAATCCGTAGCGAACAACGTGAGGGTATCTTCCTTTGCGGAAATTTTAATTCCTTCCAGAATCGGGGTCACGTTTTTACTACCGATTGCTTTCGATACTTTCAGCAGTGCTTCGCTGAAATCTAAACCGTCTACAATGAACTTCATGCAAACTCTCCTTTCTTTTCTTTATTATACCTTTTTTTCTTCTTTTTTGCAATATAATCCCGCTACTTTCCTTTCTTCTGTTTTTTCGTTTGTTTTAGGGCTGAAATTTTCTTCCTTCGTTCCGCAGCGGAAAGAATAGATACTATTTTTTATTTTTATTTTAAGAAAGTAGAAGCAGTAGAATCTGTGTAAATGTGGATAACTTTTTAAAAATAGCGAAAGAAAAAGGAATTTTGGAGAGAAATCCACAAGATGTTGTGAGAAGAGGAAATTTTTAAGGAAAAAGGATTGTTGATAAAATTGTAGAAAAAAAAGAGACCTTGTGAAAAAGTGAAAAAAGAGAAAAAAAAAGAGGCAGAAAACCTTGCAAAATGAGAATTTTGGTATTACTATAGAACTCCCTGAAAAACGGACGAAGGAAAACACTATGAGCAAACTGAACGAAATCTGGACGAATATTTTACAAGAACTGGAAACCAAAATCTCTGCCGCCGCTTACGATACCTGGATCAGCAGCATCGAGCCGTTTTGTATTTATAAAGACAGTTTGATTTTAGTTATTTCAAGCGAAGCACACAAAAGTGTGGTGGAAATTCGTTTTTTGAAGAAAATCGAAGAATGCATGAAAAAGTGTTATCCTACGCTCCGCAATTGCGAACTGATTACGGAAAGCGAAGTTCCGATGTACGAAACGTTGGTGGAGAAAAATCAGGATAAGTGCCTTTTGAACAACGTGGAAGAAGAAAAACCCCTGGAAGAGCCGACGTTTGTTTCCAAATACACGTTCGATAACTTTGTTGTGGGAAAATCGAACGAATTTGTGGCGGCTGCGGCAAAAGCAGTGGCAGAGCAGCCGGGAAAAAAGTTTAACCCTTTGTTTATCTACGGCGGGGTGGGCCTCGGAAAAACGCATATCATGCACGCCATCGGCAACGAACTGAAGAGGACGCATCCGCATCTCAGGACGCTGTACGTCAGTTGCGAGCGTTTCACCAACGAACTGATTGACGCCATTCGCGATACAAAAAATCCGGATTCGAAGCAGGAATTCCGGAAAAAATACCGGAACGTGGACGTACTGATGATTGACGATATTCAGTTTATCGCCAAAACGGTCAGCACGCAGGAAGAATTCTTTCATACGTTTGACGATTTGTATCGGGAAGGAAAGCAGATTATTCTTTCCAGCGATCGCCCTCCAAAAGAAATCAATCCGTTGGAGGAACGGCTGCGCACCCGGTTCGGCGGCGGGCTGATTGCGGATATTCAACCGCCGGATCTGGAAACCAGAATTGCGATTCTGCAAAAGAAAGCACAGAACGAAGGGTATCTGGTCGAGAATCAGGTGCTGATTGTTCTTGCCAACAAAGTGACCTCTAACGTGCGCGAACTCGAGGGTTTGTTAACCAAAGTCGTGAGTTACGCAACGTTAATCAATAAATCTCCCAACGATATGTCCGTTGTGGAAGGGGCCTTGAAGGACTACGGCAGCGATAAAAAAGAAATCATTTCCGTGGATTCCATTATCGATTGCGTGACGGATTATTTCAATGTGGATCGTGCGGAACTGGTAGGAAAAAAGAAAAACAAGGAGATTGTGGAACCGCGGCAGATTTGTATTTATCTGATTACGGAGTTTTTAACTCTCCCGCTGATTTCCATCGGGCAGATTTTCGGCAACCGCGACCATACTACCGTGATGCATGCGCGGGATAAAATAGGGGAACTGGTCAAAACGGATCACCGCATTGCAACCTACGTAAAAGATTTGCGCGATTCGATTCTGAAACAATAGAAAAAATTCTGCTTTCGGGACAGAAAGAAGAAACGAAAAGAAAGGAAAAGAGACGTTCTGCTTCTCTTTTTTTTCTATCCTGCAAAGGGGATAGAA
>CAKPYT010000006.1 GCA_934203075.1 uncultured Clostridia bacterium
CTTCCCGCCTCCTCCCCCCAAGAATCCAAGCCCCCCTCAAGAATCCGGTTCCCCAAGAAAACCTCTCCCAAGGAGGAAGACGGAAAAACAAAATTATACTTCGGTTCCTAAGCGAAGGGCAAAAGGAGCGCACGGCTCGGGCGGCGAGGGGGAGCCGTGGACAAACGACAGCAAGGAACTCAGGCTGCTTTCAAAAGCCTTCTGCCCGAAAGCAGCAGAGGGTCGGAAAGAAAGAACGAAACGTCGGAAACCCGGCGTTTTTTTTGGTTCGGATCACGAACCGAAGCGGAAGCCGCCAAAAGGAGGATCGGTTCTGTTTCGGGCGGAAGCGGCGGAAAAAGAGCGGCGGCGGGGATTTTATGGAAATCCGGCTTTTCCCGTACGGGAAAGAACCCTACGGCATATACTAGAAAAAACGGGAAGGGGGAAAGACATGGATTCCGCTTTACGGGCAAAGTTTTTAAAGAAGTTTCCGCAGGCAAAGCAGGGAGAGCCGCTGTGCCGGCATACGTCGCTGGGCATCGGCGGAGAAGCGTCGCTTTGGCTGGAAGTGCAATCTGTGCGGCAGGCAAAAAGGGCATTGCGTTTTTGCCGTATTCACAGAATAAAATGCTTTCCGATGGGCAACGGCACGAACGTTCTGGCGGCGGATGAGGGGTTCGACGGGGTGGTGCTGCATTTCGGCAGGCCGTTTTCCCGGGTGAAGGTGCGCGGGCGAAAAATCGTTGCGCAAGCGGGCGCTTCGGCAAAAAGCATTGCGCAGGCGGCCTGTCTGCACTCGTTATCCGGGGCGGAGTTTCTTTCCGTTTTGCCGGCGAGCGTCGGCGGTGTCGTGGCGATGAACGCGGGCTGCTACGGGCAAAGTGCAAATCAGATCGTGCGTTCGGTGTGTGCCGTTGCGGACGGACGTATGCGCAGGTTTTTACTCTCGCAGTGCGGGTTCGGTTACCGCAGCAGCAAGTTCCGCCTTCGGGGGTGGACGGTGCTGAAAGTAACGTTTCGTTTGCGTCGAAAACCGCGGGAAGAAATTCTGCTCGCGCAAAAGAGCATGGCGGAACGAAAGCGTGCGTCGCAGCCGCTCGGGGCCAGAACCGCCGGCAGTACCTTTCTGGCGGACGGGATTCCCGTGGCTCGTCGGCTGGATGAACTCGGATGCAAAGGAAAACGCGTGGGACAAATCGCCGTTTCCGAAAAGCATGCGGGCTTTCTGGTGAATTTAGGGGGAGGAACTTCACGGGAATGGTTGATTTTAGCGTCACAATTGGGTAAAATATATCAGGAAACATTTCAAGAAAAACTTTCGATGGAAGTCGTTTATTTGGGAGATACGAATGATTTGGGCAGATTATCATACGCACACGATCTATAGCCACGGCACGGGAACCATTCTGCAAAACGCATTGCAGGCGCAAGCCATAGGGCTGAAAGAATTGGGAATTGCGGATCACGGGCTGAGGCATATGCTGTACGGCATAAAAAAGAAGGATCTTTCTGCCATGCGGGAGGATCTGAATCGGGCACAGGAGCAGTGCTCCGTCCGGCTGAAACTCGGGGTGGAGGCGAATATCTACGCAACGGACGGTTCTGTGGATTTGCCCGCCGACCACCCGTTCGATTTTGTGATTGCGGGGTACCATAAAATGGTGTGGCCAAAAAGTTTTTTCGAAACGTTTCGGTGGAGTATTCCTGCGCTTTGCAACGCAACGTTCGGTTGTACGCATGCAGATGTGCGCAAGTATACCAAAGCGTATATCCGTGCGATACAAAGCAAGCAAATCGATATTTTGTCTCATCCTTGCCTGGGTGTCCCGCTGGATATGGTCGAAGTGGCAAAAGCGGCCATGGATTACGGCGTCCTTCTGGAATTGAACGGCAAGGGGATTGCAATGACGGAGGACGTCGTTGCAAAAATAGCGGCAATGGGGGCAAAGTTCGTTGCGGATAGCGACGCGCATTCGCCGGATCGCGTGGGAGAAGTGGAAAAGCCCCGTCAACTGATTGAAAGGTTGGGAATCGAAAGCAGCGTCGTGAACTGGAATGCGCTTCCGCAACTGGGGAGGAAGTAAAGATGGCAACTACCAAAGAATTTATTCAATACGTTGCGGATCAACTTGCCGAAGGGAAGGAGATTTCGTTCCGCCCGATGATGGGGGAATACGTGCTGTACTGTCATGGCGCGGTTGTCGGCGGGGTGTATGACAATCGCTTGCTGCTGAAGCCGACTCCGTCGGCGAAAGAAATGCTGCCGGGGGCTCGGGAGGAATTGCCCTACGAAGGCGCCAAGCCGATGCTGTTGGTGGAGGATCTGGAAGATCGCTCGCTGTTGGCTCGGGTGACGGAGGCAATTGCACAGGACCTGGCAAGCGGCTCTGCAAAACGGAAACCGCGCGAAAAAAGGTAAAAGGGGAATCATTTTGCGGAATTTCGTCATTTTGATTGACGAATTTTTCGGAAAGAGATATAAAGAACTTAATCACACAGGAGGATTAAAAGTTATGGCAAACTCTAGTAAAAAGGTAAGCCAAAGCACAGTGTATGCGATTTTGTACGTTCTTCTCGGCGTGCTGTTTATCGTGTTCAAAAGTTCTATGCTGAACTGGCTGATGACCATTGCGGGTATCGTGTTTATTGCGATGGGCGTGTATGACATCCTGAAGAAAAACGTGACGAACGGAATCATCGAGGCGATCATCGGCGTTGTGATTATCGTCGGCGGCTGGCTGTTCGTTTCCATCGTGCTGATTGTGTTTGGCGCATTGCTGGCGATCAAAGGCGTAACGGATTTGATGGAAGCCCTGAAACCGAAAAAGAAAGATCCCATGAGTATTCTGACTGCGGTTCTGACTATCGTCGTCGGCGTGCTGCTGATTGTAAGCAATTGGCTGCTGGTGGATTGGTTCTTTATCGTGCTGGGCGGTGTTTTCATTGTGAACGGCGGCATGGCATTGCTGAGAAAGGCATAACGTAAGTTTTTTGCGGAGCTCTGGAGGCAGAAAACAACCTCTCGCGATAGGAGCATCGGCACTCGGTTGCCGCCGCGCAAAACAGGAGAAGGGGAAAAGGGAAATCGCGCGCCCGGTTTTATTCCGGCGACGTTTCCCGTAGCGGCAAGGTTTTTCTTGCCCCAAAAGCAAAAGCACTCTGTTCGAGTGCTTTTGCTTTTTTGTGGGATAGAGGAAGGAGAGAAGCTGGATCATACGTTATTACCATCTTAAAATCGCGCCAGAACGTTCTGTAATTCTTAAATTATTGCTACAATCCTCTGTCAAATGGGTTTGAGTATACAAATGGACACAATAAATCTAAATTAGAATTGAAACAGCCAAGTTGTGCTATATCGGACAGTAAAAGGTCAGAAACATTATTTGATACCGATTTATCAAACAACGTCTTACCCACATCAAAAATTATTATTTTATATTTCAATCTATCGGGCATAAACTGACTTCACTATATGGTAAATTTTTCGCTTCGACTAACTCGCATTTATATATTTTCTTCATTGTTTCTAGTGTTAATAAACGACGCGCTAATCCGTGCATTAACAATGTCCCTTGTTCCAACACAATAACGTTGCTGTTCAAAAGAAGCGGCATGCTTGGATTATGGCAAGACAATAAGATTGTTTTACCCCGTTTTTTTAAGACTTCTAAATACTTGATTGTCCGTCTATTTTTATGTTGTTTTTACGCTTTAATTTTACCCTCAAACTCGCAAGGTTTTTGTGACGTTGGTAATTAGGCGTGGCTTGTCTTGATACAAGTCGGCTCGCTACGCTCCTCGAAGACAAGCCACGCCTAATTAACTGCATATCTTAATCAACTAACCAAGAAAGTAAATTATATTCATTTGAAAGATAAACATTAGGAACATCAAAATGTGTATAGCCTTCTATTATTGTTATTTTTGCTTTGGAATTAATTTTTGATAATGCATTAATAAAATCAATTGAACTTTGAGGATCTACTATTGTATCATCAGTACCGACAAATGCCCACACAGGTTTGTTTTTTAATTTGTTTAAGTTAGCATCATTTAATGTTACATTTCCAGAAAGTGGTGCAATCTTATAAAAGGTATCAGGATATGAAAGGGCTATATCCCACGTTCCTTTACCACCCATTGAATGACCAGTAATAGATACTCTTTCTTTATTACATTTTAAGTCACTTGAAACTTTGTTAAGAAATGAAAATAAATCATTCTTAACATCACTCCATCCTCTTTTCCTATAAGGAAGTTGAGGAAATACAATATAAGAATGAGGTAATACTTGGCCTTCTTTAACAAATTTAGGTAATCCATCTCCATCAGTTAATAAATTTAAATTGCCTTCTTCGCTTTCAGGCTTTCCACTTCCACCATGCAAATATAAAATTAAAGGCATATTTTCGGTTGCATTTTTAGGGGTATATAAATAATAATTAAACTTTTGTCCTGAATCTAGTGTTAATGACAAAACTTCAAATGATGAAGTATTTGTACTATCACTTGAAGGTGCTATAGTACTTGAATCGTTACTTTCGGAGGGGCTATTATTTGCATTTGTGCAAGAACATAAAAACATCAAAGATATAAAAAATAATGTAACTAATTTTTTTATTTTCATATAAAAACCTCAGCATTCTTTTCTTTAGAGTATTTTGATTTGGTTTAAAGAACGACTGTCGCCAAACACGATTTTATGTTCTGTCATTGAAACCTTATCGAGTATTATATTGTTTTTATTTTAGCACATTTTTCTAAATTTTCCAACCGCTATTGAGTTTGCAAGCATAGAATTTCTGAAAAACTTCAAATGGCACTTTGGCGGGTGCTTGACTAGGCGAATTGTCGGGTGAAGTACATAAAAACAAAAAAGCACTCGACAAGAGTGCTTAATCCTTAAACGTATTTATTATGCTGTCCAATGCACCTATACCTATGTTAAATGCACTTGCGGTTTTGTCCGACAGCAGGTATGCCTTTGACTTGAGATGCCCGTTATCTGCGGCGGCTTTAAGCAAAGCAAACGCCTGTTTTTCGTCACGTTTAAGCACCGAACCGTCGAGATAGATCATGGCAAGCTGAACCGTCGAGATAGATCATGGCAAGCTGATATCTGGCATCATTGTCATCATTTTGAGCGATTTGTTTTTTTAATGAGTTGGTTTTTCTCTTCAATTTTAACTTTTCAAACATACCCATTCCCCAAATAGTATATATCCGACAAAACCAACTACAGTCTTGTCGGACACAAAAAATTGGCGGAGAAAGAGGGATTCGAACCCTCGCACCAGTTTAATCCCGGTCTACTCCCTTAGCAGGGGAGCCCCTTGAGCCTCTTGGGTATTTCTCCTCAGCGCTTGCTTATCATATCATAGCGGGAATAAAAAGTAAAGTGTTTTTTTGCTTTGTGTGCGTGATTCGCATGGAGGGAAAGAAAAACCGGCCGGTTTTTTTTATTTTTTGGGATCCGAAAGGAAAGAAGACGGAAGAATCGCGAAAAGGGCTTGTTCTTGCAAAACAATCCGCAAAACAGAAAAGGTTCTCAAACGGAAAGAGAAAAGAACGATTTTCGACCGAAAAAAGAAAAGCAGAAGGGAGATCAACGGGCGTACGCCGAGGGAGCGGCACGTCGTGCCGATAGCAACCGGGGGATGCACAACGAAATGCGGGGGGAGATTCGCCAAGGGCGGATGCCGGCAAGCGGGCAGAAAACGCTGACTTATTTCTTCTTTGCCGTGCCTCTTGCCAACGGAGGAATTTGCCTCGGGAAAATAAAGAGGAAGCAAGCCGTTGTGCCTTTCCGGGCGGGATGTGGGCGGAGAGTTTTTTTGGGGGCTGTGCGCGAAAACTGTCGCAAAAGTGAAAGAAACGGGTAAGCACTTGCAAAAGATGCCGATTCGGTGGTACACTGATAGAGTACGTGGCATACGATATGCCGCAAAAGAGGGAATATGGAAATTAAAGACAGAACGATTGCGTTGCTGATTGATTCGGACAACGTATCCGGAGATTATTTTTCGATTATCTTAGATGAATTGAGCCAGTACGGAAAGGTGACCTATCGCCGCCTTTACGGCGATTTTACGAACCCGAAAGCAAACGGGTGGAAGCAGGCATTGTTGGAGCATTCCATCGAACAGATTCAGCAGGTTGCGTTTACCAACGGTAAAAATGCAACCGACTCCAAAATGATTATCGACGCCATGGATATTTTGTATCGCGACAAGGTGGATTGTTTCTGCCTGGCAACGAGCGACAGCGATTTCACGAATCTGGCGATGCGCTTCCGGAACGATAATCTTGTGGTTATCGGCGCGGGAGAGGAAAAAACGCCGGCGTCTTTCCGTCGCGCGTGTGATATCTTCATCCCGATCGATCAGTTGCTGAAGGCAAAGAACAAAGCGTTGGCGCAAAGTCAAAAGAAGAAAACGGGGGAGGTTTCCACCGCAACGTACGCACAAAAACGTGCAAAAATCATCAAGATTGCAAAGCAGATTGTGGCAGAAGGTGCCGATCCGGACGGATGGATGCATTTTTCTTCCTTTATGAACGAAATCTGGCGCAAAGAAAACGATTTTAACCCGCAACTGTACGGGGAGCAAAGCAGCCGCCCCATTCCGTTTTTCCGCGGATTGGAGCAGAACGGGAAAAAAGTATTTCAACTGGTAAAAGTAGATCAGATCGATAAAATCAGGATCAACGGATAAAGAACGAGCCGCTTTGCAGAAGGGAAAGGGCGGCCCGAATTCCCCGAGAGAAGAAAAACGAACGTCGGCCTGCCGACGCAAAAGGAAGAAGATGGAATTTTTGCCCATTGCACACATTCATACGCATTACGAAGAAAAGTTCGGAATTCCGCGGCAAAGCGGCCTGGCGCCTTCTGCCGAGGGAACGATTGTCTTTTTGCCGGAATATCGCAACCCGGACGCGCTGCGCGGGCTGGAAGAGTTTTCGCACGTGTGGTTGTTGTTCGATTTCTCTTCGGCTCACCGCGCGGGCTGGAGTGCAACGGTGCGCCCGCCGCGCCTCGGCGGAAACGAACGGGTAGGGGTGTTCGCAAGCCGGTCTCCCTTTCGCCCGAATTCTATCGGATTATCCGTCGTGCGTCTTTTGGAAATACGCCAAACGGAGCGGGAAGGCTGCGTATTGGTGGTTTCCGGTGCGGATTTACTGAACGGTACGCCGATTTATGATATCAAGCCGTATCTGCCGTATGCAGATTGCGTGCCGGAAGCAAAAGGGGGTTATACCGAGCGGATTCCGCGCATATGCTTACAGGTAAGGGATGACGCGCGCTTGTTGAACGCATTGCCGCCGCAAGCGGCGCAGGCATTGGTGGAAAGCCTGCAGCAGGACCCGCGGCCGGCCTTTCGCGAGGAGGACGACCGGGTGTACGGCATGAAATACGACGGGTTCGACGTGGGCTTTCGGGTGCGGAACGGCATTCTCACGATAGAGAGATTGCAGAAAACAGAGAAACGGAGTGGAGAATGATCAAGGCAATTTTAGTGGACATCGATAATACGTTGTTGGATTTTGACGTTTGCTCGAAGCGCTCGATGCAGGCGGCTTGCGAACGGATGGGGATGACGTACACGCAGGAGATGTACGACGCATTTATGCGCATCAACGAAAAACTGTGGCTGCAGATCGAGCAAGGCACGCTGACGAAGGAACGTCTGCACGAAATCCGATGGAATATGGTTTTTGAAAAAATCGGGCAGAAGGCGGACGGCGTTCTGTTTGAAACGTATTTCTGCGAGGCGCTGAACGTCTCGTCGGAGCCGATTGAAGGAGCGGCGGATTTGCTGCGATATCTTTCGCAAAAGTACGTCGTGGCCGTGGCAAGCAATGCGTCGCACAATCAGCAGGCACAAAGGATGGCTCTGGCGGGGCTGCATCCGTACGTCCGGTATTATTTTGTTTCTTCCCAAATCGGGGTTGAAAAACCGCAGAAAGGCTTTTTTCAATATTGTCTGCACACGTTGGGGCTTGCCCCGCAGGAGGTGCTGATCCTGGGGGATTCGCTCACCGCGGATATGCAGGGCGGGCTGAATTGCGGGCTGCACACCTGCTGGTACAATCCGCATCGGAAACCCGTGCCGGACGATATGGCGCTGGATTACGTCGTTTCGTCTTTGGCGGAAGTGAAAAAGATTCTGTAACGAATCGGAGAGCCCGGCGTACGGACGGGCACAGTGCCCAAAGAGGAACCGGGGAATTTCTTTGTCTTACGGGAAAGAAAGATTTTTTCGGGACTAGAATCCAAAAGAAAAGCCGCAGATCTGCGGCTTTTTGTTCTTTGGAGGCAGAAACGGAAGGGGAAAAGCCGGGGAAGGCGCCCGCTGCGGGAAAATCGAAAAAACAGGAGATTTCGGGGGAAAACTTTGCAGAAATTGCAAAATTGTCTTGACATTGACAGGGCGGTATGCTAAGATATGTTAGCACTTCTGTAGGGGAGTGTTAAATTTATGTATATTTTTTCAGGAGACGTTACAAATGGCAGCAAAAGGTAACAGAGTAAAAATCACTTTGGCTTGTACCGAATGCAAACAGCGTAATTACGACAACTACAAGAACAAAAAGAACACCACCGATCGGTTGGAGCTCAAAAAGTATTGCAAGTTCTGTCAAAAACACACTGTGCATAAAGAAGCAAAGTAATTAGAGGTTTACATTAACATGGCAAACAAAAACCCACAGGTAAAAGAGAAAAAGCCGAACATCTTCAAAAGACTCGGCGCGTTTCTGAGCAAAAGCTGGTCGGAATTCAAGAAGGTTTCGTGGCCGACTTTTTCCGCAACGTTAAAGAATACGGGCATTGTCTTGCTGGTTGTAGTTGTCTTCACCGTTGTGATCGGTGCGTCCGACCTGTTGTTTTCTTGGTTATTAAAACTATTGACCAAAGGGGCTTAAAGAATGTGTGAAACGGCAAAATGGTATGTTTTGCATACCTATTCCGGCTATGAGGAATTTGTCAGCAAGAGCATCCGGCAGATGATTGAAAACAACAATATGCAGGATGTGATTCTGGAAATCAAAATTCCCACCGAGGAAACGATAGAGGAACGCAACGGCAAAAAGAAAGCGGTAGAACGGCGCATTATGCCGTGTTACGTTTTTGTGAAGTTGGTGTATTCTCCGCAAATCTGGTATTTGCTGACGAATACGCGCGGCGTTACCGGTTTCGTAGGCCCCGGAGGCAGAGCGTTGCCCCTTGGCGAAGAAGAAGTCAGACGGTTGCGGCTGGACGAAGAAGTGCAGAGTTTCGATCTGAAAGTCGGCGATAACGTCAAAATTGTATCCGGTCCGTTCGAAAACATGATCGGCACCATCAGCGCAGTGGATCAGGCGCATCAGAAGGTCAGCCTGGTTGTGAACATGTTCGGACGGGAGACGAACGTAGAGATGGATTTCATTCAGGTGGAGGCCATCAATACACTTTAATTGTTGGAAAGGCGCGGAAAGCGCGTTCCGTATACAGTGGGAGAGGCGCAAATAGAAACGAAGAGAAGCGCGTCTCGCAACAACCACATTGGAGGAAAATATGGCAAAAAAAGTTACTGCTGTCGTAAAATTACAATTACCTGCAGGCAAAGCGACACCGGCTCCTCCGGTAGGCTCCGTGTTGGGTCCTCACGGCATCAACATCCCGGGCTTCACGAAAGAGTTCAACGCAAAAACGCAGGATCAGGCGGGTTTAATCATCCCCGTAGTGATCACGATTTATCAGGATCGCTCCTTTACCTTCATTTTGAAAACGCCGCCGGCACCGGTGCTGATTAAAAAAGCATGCGGCATCGAAAGTGCGTCCGGTCAGCCGAACAAAGTGAAAGTAGCAAATATCACCAAAGCGCAAGTAGAAGAAATCGCCAAACTGAAAATGGTGGATTTGAACGCTGCCAGCCTGGAAGCGGCATGCAGCATGATTGCGGGTACGGCTCGCAGCATGGGCATCGTCGTTGTAGACTAAGGTGGGAGAAGGTCGCAGTACAGACGGCTTTCGTTAAGACCACGGGAGGAATTTCATGAAACACGGTAAAAATTATCAGGAAAGTTTGAAACTGTTCGACAGAGCAAAGTCTTATGAAACGGACGAAGCGATGAAGTTGGCGGTGGAAACCGCAAAAGCAAAGTTTGACGAAACGATCGAATTGCACGTTCGTCTGGGCGTAGATCCTCGTCATGCCGATCAACAAGTGCGCGGTGTTGTCGTTCTGCCGAACGGCACCGGTAAAAGCGTGCGCGTGCTGGTGATCGCAAAGGGTGCCAAGGCGGATGAAGCCGCTGCATCCGGTGCGGATTTCGTCGGCGCAGAAGACGTTGTGGCTCGCATCCAGAACGAAAACTGGTTCGATTTCGACGTATGTATCGCCACGCCGGACATGATGGGTCTGGTCGGCCGTATCGGTAAATTGTTAGGGCCGAAAGGCTTGATGCCGAACCCGAAGAGCGGCACGGTGACGATGGACGTTGCCAAAGCTATTAAGGATGTAAAAGCAGGTAAAGTGGAATACCGCGTAGATAAATCTGCAATCATTCACGTTATCATCGGCAAGAAGAGTTTCGGTGCGGAAAAACTGCAAGAAAACTTCAACACGGTGATGGATGCCATCGTAAAAGCAAAACCGGCTTCTGCGAAAGGCACCTATATCAAGAGCGTTACCCTCACCTCGACGATGGGTCCCGGTGTGAAGGTAAACTACAAGATCTGATCAGATCGATTTTAATTCGAGGAAAAGTCCCCGTATCCTGAGACAGCAAGTTTCGAAAGATATAAATCTTGCCGAGGTACAAAGAACTGCGTGCAATCAAGCAATGTTCCACCCTTGTACTTTCGGTACAGGGGCTTTTTTATAGGGGAAACCCGCAAAAAAAAGAAAAGGAGGAAACGTCATGAGCAACATCAGAGATGCAAAGCGCGAAGTAGTAGAACAAATCAAAGAAAAAATTCAAAAATGCGCTTCTTTCGTCGTTTTGGACTACAAAGGCCTGACGGTTGCGGAAGATACCGCACTGCGTGCAGAGTTCCGTAAAGCCAATGTAGAATACAAAGTGCTGAAAAACACTCTGGTTCGTATCGCTTTGAACGAATTGGGGTACAATCAATTCGACGCTGCGTTAAACGGACCTACGGCAGTGGCTTTTTCGTACGACGACGTTATCGCGCCGGCAAAAATTGCATCCGAAAACGGGAAAAAACTGAACAAAACCAGCATCAAGTGCGGCATGGTCGAAAAAGAATATGCCGACGAAGCTACGGTCAAGGCGTTGGCAAGCATTCCGGGCAAACAAGCCCTGTTGGCAATGCTGTGCAACGTATTGCAATCCCCCATCAAGGGACTGGCGGTCGCGCTCAACGCAATCGCAGAAAAACAAGCGTAGGTTTGATACGCAAAATTATTTAGGAGGAAATCAGAAATGGCTGATATCAAGAAATTTGTAGAAGAAGTGAAAACTCTTTCCGTTTTGGAATTGAACGAACTCGTAAAAGCATTGGAAGAAGAATTCGGCGTTAGCGCAGCGGCTCCCGTGATGGTAGCTGGTGCTGCAGCAGGCGCTGCTGCTCCGGCTGCGGAAGAAAAGACCGAATTCAACGTAGAGTTGAAAGAAGTCGGCGCAAACAAAGTGAACGTCATCAAAGTCATCCGCGAAGTGACCGGCCTCGGTCTGATGGAAGCGAAAGCTTTGGCAGACAAGGCTCCGAGCGTTATCAAGGAAAACGTTTCCAAAGAACAAGCAGACGAAATCGCAGAAAAATTCAAGGCAGCCGGTGCTGTAGTAGAACTGAAATAAGGAAAAAAGATCCTTTTCTTTGCAAAGACGACGCATTTTTTGCGTCGTCTTTTTTTGTTTACGACAGCCGGAAGGGAGGTCTCCCGGCAGAGAAGAGGGGCAGAAGACCTCCCTGACAGGCGACTTGTTCGCCAAGGGTTGCGGCAGCAATCCTGCAAAGAAATCCCCTCCGGAGGGGATTTCTTCTGGCTGACGGTTCTTTCACAGGTTTGTACGTTCTTTCACAGGTTTGTACGTTCTTTCACAGGTTTGTACGTTCTTTCACAGGTTTGTACGTTCTT
>CAKPYT010000007.1 GCA_934203075.1 uncultured Clostridia bacterium
GCTATGCACGGGGCAGCAAAAAACCGTTTGCACGGCCGTTCATCAAGTACACGCAAACCTGGCTGCGCAGTTTTATGCCTGCCGAACAGCAGAACCGCAACAAGGTAGCTAAAATGAAGCAGATTCCCGTGCGGGAACTGATCGAAGGCAAAAACCTGTTGTTTGTGGACGATTCCATTGTGCGCGGTACGCAATTGAAGGAAACGGTGGCGTTTTTGTATCGCAACGGAGCAAAAAGCGTGCATATGCGTTCCGCTTGCCCGCCGATCATGTACGCCTGCAAGTATCTGGATTTTTCCCGTTCGACAACCGATATGGATCTGATTACCCGCTCCGTCATTCTGGAACTGGAAGGGGAAGAAGGGTTCCGTCATCTGGAAGAATATGCGGATTGCACAACGGAACGCGGAAAGAACCTGCGCAAAGCCATTTGTAAACGGCTGCATTTCGATTCGGTGGAGTTTCAATCGTTAAAGGGCATGATCAAAGCCATCGGCTTAAAGAAAGAAGAAATCTGTACCTATTGTTGGGACGGGAAGGAGTAAACATGAGCGTGAAATCGAAATCGGACGCTTACGCCGATGCCGGCGTGGATATTACGGCAGGCTATCGTGCCGTGGAACTGATGAAAAAGCATATTTCCAAAACCGCGACGGAAGGTGTCTGTTCGGACGTGGGCGGGTTCGGTGGACTGTTTCAGCCGGATCTGAAGGGCATGGAACAACCGGTGCTCGTCAGCGGGACGGACGGCGTCGGCACCAAACTGAAATTTGCCTTCCTTACGGATCGTCACGATACCATCGGCATCGATTGCGTTGCCATGTGTGTCAACGACGTGATTTGCTGCGGGGCAAAACCGCTCTTCTTTCTGGATTATATCGCCTGCGGCAAAAACTACCCGGAAAAGATTGCGGAAATCGTCCGGGGGGTGTGCGAAGGGTGCGTGCAGGCAGGCGCCGCACTCATCGGCGGGGAAACGGCGGAAATGCCGGGTTTCTATCCGGAAAACGAGTACGACCTGGCAGGGTTTGCGGTCGGCATTGTGGATAAAACAAAAATCGTGGATTCCTCCGGAATGAAGGAAGGGGACGTGATGATTGCTTTACCTTCTTCCGGGGTGCATTCCAACGGCTTTTCGCTCGTGCGGAAAGTGTTCGATGCCGAACATTGCGACCTGAACGTACCGGTTGCGGCCCTCGGCGGAAAAACCTTGGGCGAAGCGCTTCTCACACCGACCAGAATCTACGTCAAACCCATACTTGCCTTGTTGAACCAAGTGCAGGTGCACGGCATTTCTCATATCACCGGCGGCGGTTTTTACGAAAACATTCCGCGCAGCATTCCGGAAGGATTGGGTGCGGTTGTGGAACGAAGCGCCGTGCGCGTGCTTCCGATCTTTGACCTGATCGCACAAGAGGGAAACATTTCGGAAAGGGATATGTTCAACACCTTCAATATGGGCGTCGGCATGTGCGTCGTCGTGGCAGAGGAGGATGCGGCAAAGGCGTTGCGCCTCCTGCAGGAGAACGGCGAGGATGCTTACGTCATCGGAAAAATCGTGAAATCCGAGGATAAAATCAGAATATGTTAAAAACGTTTCGGAAAAGCCTTTGTGCCGGGCTTTTGATTTCCGTCGGCGGGTGCGCTTATCTTTCGTGTGAAAGCCAACCCGTCGGAGCGGTTTTGTTTTCCACCGCATTGTTGTGCATTTGTTTTTTAGACTACTATCTGTTCACCGGTAAAGTGGGGTATCTTACGGAATCGCATACCAAAAGCGATTTTCTTCACCTTTTGGTGGGGCTTGCGGGGAACTTGCTTTGTGCTTTTGCCGTGGGCGTTCTGATGCGCGCGCTTTTGCCGCAGGCGGCGGTAAAAGCGGAGGATTTGTTTCGGCAAAAACTGTCGCAGACGTGGTACGCAACGTTTGGCCTCGGCGTGTTTTGCGGCATAATGGTGTACCTTGCGGGGGAAATCTATCGCAGAAACAAGACGCCGCTCGGAATCTTGTTCTGCATTCCCGTGTTTGTGCTGTGCGGGTTCGAGCATTCCGTTGCGGATCTGTTCTATTGGGGCATTTCCGGCACGTTCTGCCCGGAGGCCGTTCCGTTTTTATTGTTGGTGATTGCAGGAAACACCGTCGGCGGCCTTTTGCTGCCGCTATTGGCGCCGGGCGCCGGGGAGAAAACGTCATGAGAACACAAGTGAATCTGGCCGTCTTCGTTTCCGGCGGCGGCACGAATCTGCAAGCCCTGATCGACGCCCGGTCTTCCGGACGGCTCAAAAGCGCTGAAATCTGCCTGGTCGTTTCGGATCGGGCAGAGGCATATGCCTGTGAGCGCGCGCGTCGTCACGGCATCCCGGTGGAGATCCTTACGGAGGATTCCCCCGTGTGGGAAACAAAGGTGCAAGAAGTCTTGCAGCGGTATCAAATCGATTTCATCGTTCTGGCCGGATTTTTGCGTATTTTAAGCAAAGAGTTTACGCAAAAATATCCCAGGCGTATCCTGAACGTTCACCCTTCGCTGATTCCGTCCTTTTGCGGTACGGGCTTTTACGGCTTGAAGGTGCACGAAGCCGCCCTTGCCAAAGGCGTAAAGGTCACGGGGGCAACGGTACATTTCGTCAACGAAATTCCGGATGGCGGCGAGATTCTGGCGCAAAAAGCCGTGCGGGTGCAAGCGGGGGATACCCCCGGGAGCCTGCAGCGGCGGGTGATGCGTCTGGCGGAACACGTTCTATTGCCGCAGGTTACGGAAGCCGTTGCGGCAGAATTGTTGCGGGAGGAGGAAAAACATGCATCCGTATGAACAAAAAACCGTAGGGCAGCGAATCCGAAAAAATCCGTATCCCGGGCGGGGCATCGTTACGGGCTGCACGCCGAACGGAAAATACGTCGCATCGGCGTATTTCATCACAGGGCGAAGCGAAAACAGCCGTAACCGTATTTTCGTTAACCACGGCAGTTTCCTCACGACGGAACCGTTCGACGCGTCCAAAATGGAGGACCCTTCCCTGATTCTCTATACGGCGGTGCGGAGGTTTGCCAATCGGCTTGTTATTACGAACGGCGACCATACGGATACCGTTTACGAGGCACTGTCGGCCGGTAAAACTTTAGAGGAAGCGTTGGAAACGCGCACCTTCGAGCCGGATGCCCCCAACTTTACCCCCCGTATCGGCAGCGTGGTCACGCTGGAGGGGCAAACGTTCTCTTATTGCATGAGCATCCTGAAAAGTCTGGACGAAGCGGGCAGCGCCTGTGTGCGTTACTTTTTTCGCTATCCGGCAAAGGCCGGGACAGGGCACCTGATTCATACGTATCAGACGAACGGAAATCCGCTTCCTTCATTTTGCGGCGAACCGAAACGCATTGTCCTTCCGGACGATATCGATGCGTTTACGCAGGAGATCTGGCAAAATCTGAACGAACAAAAGAGAATTGCGCTGTACGTGCGGTTCGAGTCGTTGGAGGACGGAACCGTCCTCGAGCGGTTGATCAATCAAAACGAAACGAGATAGGAGCGTTCCCCATACATGAAAGAGTTGGAGTTGAAGTACGGATGTAACCCGAATCAAAAACCGGCAAGGATTTTTTGCGGGCAGGGGAATCTGCCCGTGGAAGTGCTTTGCGGCAAACCCGGTTACATCAATTTTTTAGACGCACTGAACGCCTGGCAATTGGTACGGGAACTGAAAGAGGCCCTGCACCTGCCGGCGGCAGCCTCCTTCAAGCACGTCAGTCCCTCCGGCGCGGCTGTGGGGCTGCCCCTTTCGGACGAGTTGAAGCAGGCGTATTTTGTAACGGAGGCGGAGGGTTTGAACGTATCGCCTTTGGCCTGTGCCTATGCACGTGCCAGGGGAACCGACAGGCTCTGTTCTTTCGGAGATTGGATTGCCCTTTCGGACGAATGCGATTTGGCCACGGCAAAACTGATTGCGGCAGAAGTGTCGGACGGCGTAATTGCCCCTTCGTACACGCCGGAAGCGTTGGCGTTGCTGCAAACCAAACGCAAGGGCGCGTATAACGTCGTCCGGATCGATCCGGCGTATTGCCCGCCGGAAACGGAGCAAAAGCAGGTGTTCGGCATCACGTTCGAACAGCGTCGCAACGATTGTAAAATCGACGAAACGTTGCTGCAAAACATCGTTACCAAAAACAAAACACTGCCGGAAAGCGCCGTACGGGATCTGATCCTGGCGCTGATTACGCTAAAATACACCCAGTCCAATTCGGTTTGCTATGCCTACGGCGGGCAAACCATCGGGGTGGGCGCGGGGCAGCAATCGCGTATTCATTGCACGCGCCTGGCAGGACAAAAGGCAGATACATGGTTTTTGCGGCAGCATAAAAAGGTTTTGTCTTTGCCGTTTCGTGCGGATTTAAGCCGTGCGGAACGAGACAACGCGGTGGACGGCTACATCCACCGCAACGAAGAGGACGTCTGCGCCGAAGGCGTTTGGCAAAAATATTTTACCTGCTGCCCGCAGCCGTTCACGGCGGAGGAAAAGCGCGCATTCCTGCAAAAGCAAACAGGCGTGTCCCTCGGGTCGGATGCGTTTTTTCCCTTTGACGACAGCATCCGGCGCGCCAAAGCAAGCGGGGTTCTCTACGTGGCGGAACCGGGCGGTTCCCTGCGGGACGAACTTTCCGTTGCACGGGCAGACGAATACGGCATGGTCATGGCATTTACCGGGCTGAGGCTGTTTCATCATTAAAAGAAGGAAAAGACGTTTGACGTCCGGAAAGCGAAATACGGCGGGCGAAAAAACGAATCGGCAGAAGTACGGGAGGCACTCGGGATGAAGATACTTGTGGTCGGCGGCGGCGGGAGAGAGCACGCCATCATTAAAAAACTGAAAGAAAACCCAACGGTAGAGCATATTTTTGCAATCCCCGGCAACGGCGGCATTGCGGCAGATGCGGAATGCGTCAACCTTGAGGTAAAAAACATAACGGACGTAGCGGAGTTTGCCGTACAAAAGCAGGTAGATTATGCCGTCGTCGCTCCGGATGACCCTCTGGTACTGGGGATGGTGGACGCCTTGGAAGCAAAGGGCATTCCGTGCTTCGGTCCGCGCAAAAGCGCCGCGATCCTCGAGGGGAGCAAATCTTTTGCCAAGGAGTTGATGCAAAAGTATCACATCCCTACGGCAAAGTTCGCTGCCTTTCGGGAAGTTGCTCCCGCTTTGGATTATGCGGCAAAAAGTCCTTTGCCCATCGTCATCAAGGCGGACGGGCTGGCCCTCGGCAAAGGCGTTGTGATTGCCGAAACGCACGAAGAAGCGCGGGACGCCATCGAGGAAATGATGCTTCGCCATAAGTTCGGATCAAGCGGAAACACCGTTGTGATCGAGGAATTTTTGCAGGGTCCGGAAGTTTCCGTCCTTGCCTTTACGGACGGAACCACTCTGGTTCCGATGGTATCGTCGATGGATCACAAGCGCGCGGGCAACGGAGATACGGGGCTGAATACGGGCGGTATGGGCACAATTGCACCGAACCCGTACTATACCGGGGCCGTAGCGGAAGAATGTATGCAAACGATTTTTCTCCCTACGATCCGCGCCATGAAAGCCGAGGGGCGCGAATTTCGCGGTTGTTTGTACTTCGGTCTGATGCTGACGAAAAACGGCCCCAAGGTCATTGAATATAACTGTCGGTTCGGCGATCCGGAAACGCAAGTGGTGCTGCCTCTGTTAAAAAGCGATTTGCTCACGGTGATGCAGGCGGTCACAAACGGGACGCTTCAGGACACGCCGGTAGAGTTTTCGCAAGAGAGCGCATGCTGCGTGGTGGTCGCTTCGAAAGGGTATCCTCTGCAGTACGAAAAGGGCGTGAAAATCGGGTTGCCGCACACGGGGCCGAACGAAGCGATTTTCGTTGCGGGGGCGGTGCGTCGGGGCGAAGAACTGTTCAGTTCCGGCGGGCGAGTGCTCGGTTGCACGGCCGTGGCAGACACGTTGGAGCACGCCGTCGAAAAGGCTTACGCCTTGGTGAAACAGGTAGAATTTCCCAACGGGTTCTATCGGAACGATATCGGCAGACGAGCATTGCAGGCAAAAGAGGAACAATAATGGTATACAGAGTTTACGTAGAAAAGAAAAAAGAGTTTGCAAACGAAGCACAGGCCCTGGGCAGCGAAATCAGAACCGTTCTGCAAATCCCGTCCTTAAAGGAAGTGCGGCTGTTTCATCGTTACGACGTGGAGGGCATCGAAAAAGTATTGTTCGATTCCTGCGTGCGTACGGTGTTTTCCGAACCGCAGGTGGACGTAACGTATGCGGAACTGCCGCAAAACGATACGGCGGTCGTTTTCGGGGCGGAGTATCTGCCCGGCCAGTTCGATCAGCGTGCGGATTCTGCCGCACAATGCATTCAGATTCTCTCGTGCGGGGTTCGGCCTGCCGTCCGCACGGCAAACGTGTATCAATTGTTCGGAGATCTGACGAAAGAGGAAATTGCCGCCATCAAAAAATACGTCGTCAACCCCGTGGAAATGCGGGAGGCATCGCTCGATCGGTTCGAAACGCTGCAAATGCAGTACGAAGTCCCGGGGGAGGTTGCCGTTCTGGACGGTTTCCTCACGCTGGATGCGGAGGGGATCAAAGCAGCGGTAAAGCAATACGGGCTGGCAATGGATGCGGACGATCTTGCGTTTTGCCAACGCTATTTTCAACGAGAGGGGAGAAACCCCACCGTCACCGAACTGCGCGTGATCGATACCTATTGGTCGGATCATTGCCGGCACACCACCTTTTTGACCACGATCGACTCCGTCACGTTTGAGGACGCCGCCCTGCAGGCCACCTACGAGGATTATCTCGCAACGCGGGAAATGCTCGGCAGAACAAAACCCGTAAATCTTATGGATCTTGCCACGCTTGCGGCAAAATATCTGAAGCATACGGGGCAACTCGACAAATTGGACGAGTCGGACGAAATCAACGCCTGTACGGTCAAAACGGAAATCGAAGCGGACGGCAAAAAAGAGCCGTGGCTGTTGTTGTTCAAAAACGAAACACACAACCACCCGACGGAAATCGAGCCGTTCGGCGGGGCGGCGACCTGCATCGGCGGGGCGATCCGGGATCCGCTTTCCGGCAGGGCATACGTCTACGGAGCCATGCGCGTGACGGGGGCTGCCAATCCGCTGACGCCCGTGTCTCAAACGCTTGCGGGCAAATTACCGCAGCGCAAAATCGTCACTTCCGCGGCTGCCGGGTATTCTTCCTACGGCAATCAGATCGGTATCGCCACCGGCATCGTGGAGGAACTCTACCACGAGGGATACGCCGCCAAACGCATGGAAATCGGTGCGGTGATCGCGGCAGTGCCGGCGGAAAACGTCAGGAGGGAAGTTCCTTCGGCGGGGGATGCGGTGATTCTGTTGGGAGGACGCACGGGACGGGACGGTTGCGGCGGGGCGACCGGGTCTTCCAAATCGCACACGAAACAGTCTTTGGAAACTTGCGGGGCAGAAGTGCAAAAGGGCAACGCACCGGAGGAAAGGAAATTACAGCGTCTGTTCCGCAATGCGGAAGCGAGTCGGCTCATCAAACGCTGCAACGATTTCGGTGCGGGCGGCGTTTCCGTCGCCATCGGCGAACTTGCAGACGGCCTGGAAATCGATCTGAACGCCGTGCCGAAAAAGTACGACGGTCTGGACGGTACGGAACTTGCCATCAGCGAATCGCAGGAGAGAATGGCCGTGGTGGTTGCGTCGGAGGACGCCCCGCGGCTGATGGCTCTTGCGGCGGCAGAAAACCTGGAAGCGACCGTCGTTGCCCGCGTCAAGGCGGATCCGCGTTTAACCATGCACTGGAACGGAAAAGTCATTGTGGATCTTTCCCGGGAGTTTTTAAGTTCCAACGGGGCGGAAAAACATATTTCGGTGCACGTCGGGCGTGCGCAGGAGAACGCAAAGCCCGTCGGTACGGAATTTGCGCCGGAATTTTTGAAAATGGCTTCGGATCTTAACGTTTGTTCCAAACGCGGGCTTGCCGAACGGTTCGACTCTACCATCGGTGCCGGCACGGTACTGATGCCTTTCGGCGGCAAGTATCAGGCAACGCCGGCACAGGCCATGGTGCAGAAGTTCCCGACGGAACGCAAGCATACGGACGACTGTTCTTTCATGTCCTGGGGGTATAACCCGTACCTTTCCGAAAAGAGTCCGTACCACGGCGCCTATCTTGCCGTGGTGGAATCCGTCTCTAAGCTGATTGCCAGCGGCGCTTCTTTTGAGGACGTTTACCTGACGTTTCAGGAATACTTCGAGCGGCCGAATCGCGATCCCGCGCGGTGGGGAAAACCTCTTGCGGCGTTGTTGGGGGCGTTCCGCGCCCAGAAGGAATTGGGTGTCGCAGCCATCGGCGGAAAGGATTCGATGAGCGGCTCTTTCGAGCGGTTGGACGTTCCTCCGACCCTGGTGTCCTTTGCCGTCACCACGGGCAAAGCGTCCCAGGCATTGCCGAATCATTGGAAGCAAAGCGGAAACGCCGTGGTGCTGCTTGCCCCGCGCTGCGGGGCGGACGGTCTGCCGCAGGCAGAATCTCAAAAAGAGGTGTTTCGCCGCGTAACGGAAGGGATTCGCAGCGGTGCGATCCTCTCCGCCTATACGCCGACCTACGGCGGTGTAGCGGAAGGCGTGCTGAAAATGAGTCTCGGCAATCGGTTCGGTTTCCGTTTCTGCGAGGAACGTACCATGGAAGAGTTGTTCGGCTACCGTTACGGGGCCTTTCTGCTGGAAGTAACGCAGCCGTTCGAGGGAGCTCTTGCGATCGGCGAAATCACGGAAAAACGGGCGTATACCTACCGCGGGCAGACGTTAAGTCAGGACGAGGTGCTTGCGGCATACGAATCGAAGTTGGAAAGTGTGTATCCCTGCAATCTTTCGCAAACGGGCCGGCAGATTCAAAACGTTTGCTACACGGCCGGCTGCAAAAGCGCACCGGGCCTTCGCGTGGCGAAACCGAAGGTGCTGATCCCGGTTTTTCCGGGCACGAATTGCGAATACGATTCTGCAAAAGCGGTGAGGGATGCCGGTGCCGAAGCCGAAATTCTGGTCATCAACAACCTTTCTGCGGAGGGGATCGCCCGCAGTACGGAGGCGTTTGCTTCCGCCCTGAAAACGTCACAGATGATTTTCCTGCCGGGCGGGTTCTCCGGCGGCGACGAACCGGACGGCAGCGGAAAGTTTATCACGGCATTTTTCCGCAATGCGGCCGTGAGCGCCGGAGTAACGGAGTTGCTGGATCACCGCAACGGTTTGATCTGCGGCATTTGCAACGGATTCCAGGCTCTGATCAAACTCGGTCTGGTACCGTACGGCAAAATCGTGGAGCCAAAAGAGACAAACCCCACCCTGACCTTCAATACGATCGGCAGACACCAGTCCAAAATCGTGCGGACAAAAATCGTATCGAATCTGTCCCCGTGGCTTTCGCTCGTGCGTGTTGGGGACGTGGTGAACGTGCCCGTGTCGCACGGAGAGGGGCGTTTCATCGTGCCGGACGAATTGCTTTCGCAGTTGATTGCAAACGGGCAGATCGCCACGCAGTACGTCGATCCGGAAGGGAACGCTTCCGCGGACATTCGTTACAATCCCAACAATTCCGTCTGCGCCGTCGAGGGGATCACCTCTCCGGACGGCAGAGTGTTCGGTAAAATGGGGCACAGCGAACGTATCGGCAGCGGGCTTTATCGCAACGTAGAGGGAAACTACAATCTCCGCATGTTCGAAGCGGCGGTAAAATATTTTCGCGGGGAATAAAGTGTAAAGTCGTTTTTCGCAGTGCTTTTGCAAACAACCCGAAAAGTTTCATTGCAGCCGTCCCGGATGCGGGGCGGTTGTCTTTTTTGAAAGCAAAGAAAACAGGCCTTTTCGTCCGTGCGGCAAAATTTCTGTGTTGTATGCTGCGGACATCTGTTTTTTCGGTGTGTACTTTGCATAATAAAAGAAAAAACGAATAATTACGCTTTGCGGGTAAAATGTGTCGCGGAACTCCTTTCCCGCGGCTTTGGGACGGGATAAAAGAAGGAGCAATCTTCCCTTGTTGATTTTTCCGCCCGAAAGGCCTCCGGAAGTACTGCAGGGAAGAACAAAACGACTGTTTTGTGTGCTATTGCAGGACTTTTTGCCGATTTTACTGCAAAATCGTTTTTTCGGTCGGGAGGGACGGAGGAAACCTTTGGAACGGGTCGGGAGAAACAGACGATTGCCGCGCGGAGAAAAGGAAAATCACGAAGTTTATAGATGCATAAAATAATGTATAATTTGAAAAAGAAAAAGAAAAAGTAAAAATTCTCTCAAACCCGTAATTTTTGAACGCTTTGTGTTATATGATTAACTAAATTAGAAAATGATTGAAAATTCCTAAAAAAAATAGGTTAAAAAATAGCATAATTTAGTGTTTATTCGTTTGACATAAAAAAGAATATCGGCTATAATCACTGTAAAATTTTTTTTGGAAGGGTAAAAACACTCGTTTTTTGCATAAAAAATATGCGCCCAAAACGAGAAAAATCGGTGCGGTTTACGCAGGGGAATTTTGCCGCCGCGCAACGCGAAAAACGCCGAGGAACAGTATAGAACAAAAAGTTCGTGCCGGGCAATCAGGTCGGGTTGCGGCAGGGGAAGAACACATCGCGAGTCTCCTGCAAAGAGGGCGAGAAGGAAGGTAATATGGATTCGAAAACGTTGGGATTTCTCTTAAAAAGGTTGCTGCTTGCGCTGTTAACCGTGTTTTTGGTCATTACCATTACGTTCTTTGCCATGCATGCCATCCCCGGCGGCCCGTTCAACTCCGAAAAAGCCATCACGCCGGAAGCAAAAGCGGCTTTGATGGAAAAGTACGGTTTGGATAAGCCGGTAGGCGTGCAATACGTCAATTATATAAAGAACATCTTTTTTCATCTGGATTTCGGCCCGTCTCTGAAGTTGAAAGGGCGGGAGGTTTCGGATATTCTGTCGGAAGGTTTTCAGGTCAGCGGCAAAATCGGTTTGATTGCCGCCTGCCTCGCGATTGTGGTGGGCGTTACGCTCGGCACCGTTGCGTCCATCAACCGCAACAAAGTCATCGATAAAGTGATCATGGTGTTCACAACGGCCTGCAACGCCTTGCCTGCCTTTATCATAGGTTCGTTCTTCCTTGTAATCTTTTGCGTCAAGCTGAACTGGCTCCCCGCAAACGGCACGGCGAAGGGCGGCCTGGTTTTGCCCATTCTGACGCTGTCGCTTTATCCGATGGCGTACATCACGCGGCTGACCCGCTCCAGCATGCTGGACGTACTCGGGCAGGATTACATCCGCACCGCGCGCGCCAAGGGCGTAAGCCAAAAAAAGAGCATATTCGTGCACGCGTTAAAAAACGCACTGATTCCGGTCATTACGTACGTCGGGCCGATGCTTGCCAGTATTTTAACCGGGTCGCTCGTAGTGGAGCAGATTTTCTCCATCGGCGGGTTGGGGCGGCAATTCGTGCAATCGATTATTAACCGCGACTATACGCTGATCATGGGCACCACGATTTTCCTTTCGGTTTTAATCGTGCTGATGAACCTCGTAAGCGATATCCTTTATAAAATAGTGGATCCGCGGATCAAATTAGGTTAGGAGGTAAGGATTTGATGTCACAGCAAACAAACGAACAGAAAAAAATGCCGAAGAAAAATCCTTTCTCGTTCCAGTTGGATCCCAAAAAATTCGAACTGGCGACGGAAGAAGAAAAGGCGCAATTCATCCCCATGCGGGAAAGCGTCGGGTTCTTCCGGGACGGGCTGCGCCGTTTGTGGAAAAACAAACTGGCAGTCGTGTGCTTTTTCATCATTGCGGTTCTGGTACTTGCCGTTGTGATTATTCCCGCCGTCTGGCCGTACGGATACGATCAGCAATTAAGCGTGGAGAACGGCAGCGACGCTTCGTATAACAACCTGAAGCCGTTTACTTACGGCGCTACCGAAACGGCGCAGCTGGAGCGTTACGCTTTGTTCCGGGAGTATCGGAAGGGCAAAGTTTATACCTCTGCCGAGTATGCGGAATACGTCAAAGCGGCGGAAGAAGAGTATCAGCAATACCTTTCGACGCACCGCGACGAATACGATGCGTATCTTTCCGAACAGATTTGGAAATATAACGTAAAAAACTACGCGGTGGACGATGCTTCGATTTACAAACCCTCCGAGCACGACGGCAAAACGTTTCAGGAGTACTTTGCGGAAGCGCATCCGGAATATACCACCGGCTCGTTCGACGAGCGTTTCGCGCAATATAAGGCAGATTTCATTGCAAACTATAAAGCCACGCAGGATATGGCTTCGTTCTGCAGAAAGTCTCAAACCAAAACGCTGGAGGCTTATCTGCAATCCCGTGCGACGTATCTCTATTCCAAGGGGTACACGCAAGGGTACTATACGTACAGCGAGTATACCTCGCAGGTAACGGCATGGCAAAACGGCGCAACGGAGTCCAAACCGTTTGTGCATCTCTTCGGAACGGACGCACGCGGCAGGGATTATTTCATCCGCGTGGTATACGGCACGAGAGTTTCTTTGATCGTCGGCTTCTTTGCCTCTATCGTAGTACTGATTATCGGGCTGATTTACGGCTCCGTTTCCGGCTACTGCGGCGGCAAGGTGGATACGATCATGATGCGTATCGTCGATATCATCTATTCGTTGCCGGATATGGTCATCATCATTTTGTTGTCGGTGATCCTGCGTTCCGTGTTTGAAAACTCTACCAGCCAGTTCGTGCAGCAGTTAGGCAGCAATATGATTGCGATTTTCATAGTTTTCGCTTTGTTGTATTGGGTAGGCATGGCTCGATTGATTCGGGGACAGGTGCTCACGCTGAAGGAGCAGGAATACGTCTTGGCGGCAAAAACCATAGGCGCTTCTCCTGCCCGGATCATCGCCAAACACCTTTTGCCGAACTGCATCAGCATTATCATCATTTCGGTTGCACTGCAAATCCCGAGTGCCATTTTTACGGAAAGCTTCCTGAGTTTTATCGGCTTGGGCGTAAACGCACCGATGCCGTCGCTCGGGTCTCTGGCCTCCGATGCGTTGGACGGAATCTATTCGTATTCCTATCGGCTCATCATTCCGGCGGTTGTGATTTTCCTCATCGTATTGTCGCTGAACCTGTTCGGCGACGGTCTGCGGGACGCGTTCGACCCGAAATTGAAAAACTAAGGGGGAGTTGTAAAAAATGTTACTGCAAGTAAGAAATTTAAAAACCTCCTTTTTTACCCCGGCAGGGGAAGTAAAGTCGGTCAACGACGTCAGTTTTGACCTGGACTACGGAAAAGTATTGGGGATCGTGGGCGAGTCCGGCTCCGGCAAGAGCGTCACCGCCTATTCGATTTTACAAATTCTGACGAACCCCGGCAAAATCATCGGCGGTTCGGTCAAGGTGGACGGGCAGGAACTGGTCGGCAGCGGCGAAAGCGTCATGCATACGATCCGCGGCAAAAAAATCAGCATCATTTTTCAGGATCCGATGACGAGCCTGAACCCGGTGTTCCGCATCGGTTATCAGTTGACGGAAGCCATCACGCTGCATACGGAGCGCACCAAAGAGCAAGCCTATGCGCGTGCGGTGGAAATGCTGGAACTGGTCGGCATTAACGAGCCGGAAAAACGCATGAAGCAATACCCGCACGAACTTTCCGGCGGGATGCGGCAGCGCGTAATGATCGCAATGGCATTGGCCTGCGAGCCGGATCTGCTGATTGCGGACGAACCGACCACGGCACTGGACGTAACCATTCAGGCGCAGATTCTGGACCTGATGAAACGTTTGCAAAAAGAACTCGGCATGGCGATCATCATGATCACGCACGACCTTGGCGTCATCGCCCAGATGTGCGACGAAGTCATCGTGATGTATGCCGGCAAAATTGTGGAGCGCGGCACGATAGACGCAATTTTCTATCATCCGCAGCACGAATATACCCGCGGATTGATGGCATCCGTTCCGTCGTTCGATAAAACGAGGGAGCGTCTGGTGCCCATCGAGGGGACTCCGGTAGACTTGTTAAACCTGCCGGAAGGCTGCACGTTTGCACCCCGGTGCAAGCAGGCAATGAAAATATGTTTGCAGCAGTATCCGCCGGAGTTGGACGTAGGCGAATGTCAGCGTGCCTCCTGCTGGAGATGTGTAAAAGAATGTGTGGAAGCAGGCAAAGAAATCGTTCTGCCGAAGGAGGAAGCCGATGAGTAAGAAGAAAATCGAATCGCAGGTTTCCGAAATGACGCCGGAACTGCAAAAGGAAATCGACGAAAACCTGCTGGTCGTCAAAGGCTTAAAGCAATACTTCGATATTCCGACGGGCATGTTTCAAAGCAAAGCCCTAAAAGCGGTGGACGACGTATCTTTCTCGGTAAAGAAGGGCGAAACGCTCGGTCTGGTGGGGGAATCCGGCTGCGGAAAAACCACAACCGGCCGCTCGGTTCTGCATTTGTATCGTCCCACGGCCGGAGAAATCTGGTATCGCGGCAAAAAGATCGAAACGAAAGAGGACGTCAAACGTATGCGGGAATCCGCAACGATGGTGTTTCAGGACCCGTATTCTTCTTTGGACCCGCGCATGACGGTGGCGGATATCATCGGCGAACCGTTGGACGTGCACAAAGTGTTTGACGGAATCAAAGATAAGAAGGAACGGAAAGAAGCACGCCGGCAAAAGATCTACGAACTGATGGCTACGGTGGGCCTCAACAGCGAACATGCCAACCGCTATCCGCACGAGTTTTCGGGCGGGCAGCGGCAAAGAATCGGCATCGCAAGGGCGTTGGCCGTCAATCCGGACTTTATCGTTTGTGACGAACCGGTTTCCGCTCTGGACGTATCCATTCAGGCACAGGTCATCAATAGGTTTGAGGATCTGCAAAAGAAATTCGGTTTAACGTATCTGTTCATTGCGCACGATCTGATGGTTGTGCGGCACATTTCGGATCGTATTGCCGTAATGTACCTCGGCAGAATCGTGGAACTGGCCGATGCGGATACGGTTTGCGATAATCCGTTGCATCCTTATTCGCAAAGTTTGCTTTCCGCCGTGCCGATTCCGGACCCGGAAGTGGCAAAAAACAGCCAGCGAATCGTATTGGAAGGGGATGTTCCCAGCCCCATGAATCTGCCGGAAGGCTGTTCGTTTGCGGCTCGCTGCAAATACGCAACGGAAGAATGCCGAAAGAGCATTCCTTCCCTGAAAGAAGTTTCTCCCGGGCACTTTGTGGCATGCCATCTTGTGACGGGGCAGGAAACGAAAGAAGAAAAAGAATAGTTTTGTCGTTTTCTGAAAACGGCTATCCATACGAAATCGGAGTGTAGTCAGAGGAACCGTACGGTAGGGAAGTTCGTAAGGCGAATCGCGACGTGCATTAAGATGAAATATATTAGGAGGAAAAACAAGTTATGAAAAAAATTGCAATGACTCTTCTTGCAGTCGTAACGATGCTGACCTGTGTGTTCGGGTTTACCGCCTGCTCGCCGGACGGTGTAAAACCTTCCAGCAAATACGACGCAAGTAAAGTTGCCGTCTATAATATGGATTTATCCGGAATAGCCGGCTACGAAGACAAGTCGGTTCAAAACGGCACCTGGGCAGAAACGTACGATAAGTTGATTGGTTGGGTAAAGAAAGAATCCGATACTGTGAAAAGATACCAATTGATGCACGTTGCAGAAGATATCCTGATGGATTCCGGCGCGATTGTTCCGCTGTATTACTACACCGATATCTACATGCTCAGCAGCAAAATCAGCGGCTTCTTTGCCAGCCCCTTGGGTTATAAGTACTTTATGTACACCACGGCAGAAGGCGTAAGCTCTTTGCCGGTGTGCATCGCATCCGAACCGCAAACCATCGACCCGGCAATGAACAGCTCGGTGGACGGTGCTACGATGATCCTTCACACCTTTGCAGGTCTTGTGAAGTATAACGAACGGAAAGAACTGGTTGCAGACTGCGCGAAAGAACTTCCCACGCCTACCGTCAACAGCGAAACCGGTGAACTTACCTATGTATTCGAACTGAAAGAAGGCCTGAAATGGTCCAACGGCGACGACTTCAAAGCGTCTGACTTCGAATGGTCCTGGAAACGTGCTGCATCCACGAAACTCGGCGCAGACTACGGTTACATGTTCGATATCATTAAAGGCTACGGCGGCGAAGACGTAGACGGTCTGGCTCCGTTGGCAGTAACGGCAGATGACTCCGCAAACACCCTCACGGTTGTTTTGCCGGTAGCAGTTCCGTACTTCTTCGAACTGTGCGCATTCCCGGCATTCATGCCTGTGCACAAAGCAACGGTAGAAGCACATCCGGAAGATTGGGCAACCAAACCGGAAACGTACGTTTCGAACGGTGCTTACAAACTCACCGCTTGGGAACACGACACCGTGATCACCATGCAAAAGAACGAACATTATCACGATGCGGCTTCCATCACGATGCCGGAAATCAAATTCTACCTCAGCAGCGACGCATCTTCCATGCTGGCAAACTTCAAAACCGGTCAATGGCTGATGATTGACGACGTTCCGACGGCAGAAATCGAATCTTTGAGAAAGGATTATCCGGATGAATTCAAAGTGGACGGTCAATTGGGAACTTACTACGTAACCTTCAACAACAACCTCAGCCTCTTGCCGGAATCTTTTGAAGGCACGACGGAAGAAAAATACCTCGCCAATGCGGAAATCCGTAAAGCGTTGGGTCTGTTGCTGGATCGTAACTACATTTGCGAAGCAATCGGCCAGGCAGGTCAGGTACCGGCTTCTTCCTTCGTCGCAATGGGCTTGAGCGATGGCTCTGCAACGGATGGCAAAGAATTCTACGAACATGCAGGACACAACGCCGGCTACATCGGTTACTTCGACGTATCCAAGAGCGCACAGACTTCGAACGAAGCACAAGCAATCACGACCTTGAAGAAATACTTCAAGTATGACGAAAGCTCCAAGAAATTCACGGATATCCCGTCCTTTACCTACTTGTACAACACCAACGAAGGACACAAAGCAATCGGTGAATATCTGCAAAGCGCTTGGGCAAAATACGGTGTGAACTGCACGCTGGTAAATCAGGAATGGAATACCTTCCTCGAAACCCGTAAGAAGGGCGACTACGGCGTAGCTCGTAACGGCTGGCTGGGCGACTACAACGATCCTATTTCCTTCCTGGATATGTGGATCACCGCTTCCGGCAACAACGATGCTCAGTTCGGTAAATACGAAGCGTAATTGACACTACGGAGAAAAACCAAGGCGAAACGCCTGATATTTTCCTCGGGAGCGATTGTCTAAGGGCAATCGCTCCTTTTCGTATCCCGAGGGCAAACGCAGGGAACAATGATTGCAAAGCATTTTTCGTAAAACGGAACTCTTGTTCCGAAAGGGAAACTCTTGTTCTGTCCCGAAAAGAACGCAGGCGTTAAGGAGTACAGGCGTTTCTTGGGAGAAGCGGCACGCCGTTTAAGGGAAAGAAACGGCGCAGAGGGGAATAGAATAAAAAGAAAAAGAAAACAGCGGAGGGAAAAATGAAAAAAATAACAATTGCCGGCGGCGGCGTATTGGGCAGCCAGATTGCTTTTCAGGCGGCGTATTGCGGCTGCGACGTGACGGTGTGGCTTCGAAGCGAATCGTCCGCAGAGCGGATGCGTGCCAAGTGGCAGACGGTAAAACAACACTATCTGGAAGCAATCGACGGGATGGAGCAAAACCCGAGCCCCGAAACGTGGGCGCACGGCATTGCGGAGGCAGACTCGTTCGATGCGGCGCTTTGCCGCAAAAGGGTGGAACAAGCGTACGAAAGCGTGCAGATCACAACGGATTTGTCCTCTGCCGCACGTGAGACGGAGTTGGTGATCGAATGCATTGCGGAGGATCTGAAGGAGAAACGCGCGTTTTACCGCATGCTGGCACCGCTGCTGCCGAAGAATGCCATTGTGGTGACCAATTCGTCCACGTTGCTTCCGTCGTCTCTTGCGGCAAGCACGGGGTGTC
>CAKPYT010000008.1 GCA_934203075.1 uncultured Clostridia bacterium
CCGCTAAACGGAAGCGGCTGTCCGCCGAGATCCGCACGCAGGCTTTTTGCAGCGGATACGCCCCGGAGAGCAAAGTAGTAAAAATGGCCAGAAAAACCGCAACCTGCCCGAAACGCATATCCGAAACGCCGGTCTGCTCCGCCAGCCACAACAGCGGCATTTCCGCAACAGAAAGATCCACCTGCCCCGCAACCCGCAACACAAAATAAATGAGAACGCCCAACACGCCGGAGGAAAGTGCCGCAACCGCCTCGCCCTCCGCAAACGAAAGCGTTTTTGCCGGGCCGATTAACACTCCGCACAAAATCATGCAATTCATGGAAATATACCAAAAACTTTGTGCCGAAGCCGCAGCGATCCCGTGATCTCCGTCGCCTGCAGGAGGCAATACCGCCAAAGACACCAGAAAGGCGATAATCAAAGGAACGGCAAGCAAGTTCACCCCTTTCAGCCCTTTCATTCCGCCGATAACGATAGCATAAGTGACGCAGGCGGTGAGCAAAGCAAGCCACGGGAAGCCCGCCCGGACGCGGAACATCGCCGACAGGACGCTTTGAGCCCCTGCAAGCATTGCCGTGACGGTGCAAAAGTAGTTGATGCAAAAGATTACGGCATACACCTTTCCGATGCGCTTGCCGGCAATTCTTTCCGTATAATCCGCTACGTCCCAGGCATTTGCCTCGCGGCACAAATGCAGCAATAAAGACAAAACGCCGAACAGAAGAATCGAAAACAAGACAGACGCCCACGCTGCGCCGCAGCCGCGGAAGAACAACAGAATTTCCCGACCGGAAGCAAACCCGGCACCGACAAAACTCCCCACAATCACCGCGGTAGTGGAAAAAACTCGAAAAACCGATTTAGCCATAGTAATACAGCCTATTCCCTTTGCTTCCGGAATAGGCTGTTTTTTTCGTTTCTTTTAAAAAAAGGCTCGTTTTTCTTTGAAAAACGAGCGAAATTTCCCTCAAAGCCGTCTGCTGCCGCACCCGGAAAAAGCCGCATCTCATGGTGGAGCGCGAAGGCTCTTAAGGGCCTTCTCTTCCCCTTTCCTAAATCTGCAGCACCCGCGAAAACTTTGTCCGCACAGTTTTGGGACGACGGTTTTACTCAAACAAAAGTCGATTCAAATCGGAAAGTCGTTCCGCAGAGGTATCGAAGTAGGTAAGTAATTCTTTTGTATCCAGATCAAACCCGCATTGCTGCACCAAAAAAGCTGCCATATCGTCCGAATGATACTCCTGTGTGGGAAGCTGCAGGGTTTCGATTCGCCGATCCAACTCTGCGGCTTTATCGATGAGTTTCTGAACGTAATCCTCCTCCAACAGGTATGCCCAAGCCATTTTACCGATAGCGCGCGCCAACGGGTACATCCACGGGTTTTGACGCAAATCCGGCACGATGACTTCCCGCAAAATACCGTCCTGCACGTAAGCATATCTCCCGGCGCCGCTTCGAAGCAATGCGCAAAGCATTTCTTCTTTGCTTCTGTCCTGAATGCGGCAATCCAGCAGTTCCTTTTTGAAATACGGAACCCAGTTCTTTTTGGCCGTATGTGCGACACGGCTTGTGACGGCATCCAAAAACGCGACGTTATCCAGTGTGAAGTAGGCCCAATCCAAAACCGCCTTTCGTTTGGAGTCCTTCCATAACTGCGTATAGGTTTTTTCGTTTTGCAACAGCAAAATACGCCGTTTCATTTCCTGTTCCGTCACTTGCGGCAGATACCCCAAACGACCGTCCAATGCGTCAAAATTTTCCAGATAGAAGGAGGAAACCGGATCCTCCGGATCCAGTGTCAGGTTGAAAAGAAGGAGTTCCTTTGCTTCTTCTTTTCTGCCGGTGTTGAACGCAGCAAAAAACGCCAGAAGCGCAACGTCGACCTGATATGGCTCCTTCTGCAAATATTCTTTCGTTTTACGATAGAGTAACTCGTCCTCCTGCAAATTCGCCAGCACCGAAACCATTTTTAACAACTGCTGCAAATCCGCAGGAACGGTTTCTTCCAAAAACTTCCGGCATTCCTGCGCCTGCGGCTCGTCTCCCGTCAGGCTCGCAATGAGAAGCATGTTGCACCTGCCGAACACGTCTTGCGGGTTGAGAGCCAACACCTCTTCCGCATACTGCTTTGCCTGCGGCAGTTTTCCCGCAATGCAATACGCCAATGCCAGGTTGTTTTTTGTGGCGATATCCTGCGAGTGTTCCGCCGCCTGTTCGAAAATCTCTGCCGCTTTTGCAAAATCTCCCCTGCCAAGCGATTCGCGTGCCTGTTCTTCCAGATGCGCCGCAACGTCACGTTCGTTTACCACGTGCAGCGTTTTGGATTGAACGTTCTCCATCAGACCGTCGATGGCATCCCAATCGATATCGGCATCATCGCTTTCCGTCGCGAACAGGTTAAAATAGTAGCCGGCGGCATTCCACTTGCCGAGTGCAAACGCATTTTGCCCCAAAAGATAGTAACCGTCCGTTTCGTAAGGAGCGCGCAGCAAGACCCAGTACAATAAATTGTTGGAAAGCGCATACAGCCCAACGTCCGCATACACTTCTGCCAGGCGACATTTTGCATCCAACTTTTGCGGGTGCAACGCGATTGCCTTTTGCAGCAAACGAATCGCCTTTCCCTTATCGTTTTTATCGTCCGCCTTGTTTGCCAAATCCAGCAGTTGCTCGTACGTTTGCGAAAATTCCAGAACGTTTGCGGTATTTGCGGTATTTGTTTTCTTATTTTCGGACATCTTCAGGATTTCTCTCCCCCGCATTTTGCAGAGGCGAACAACCGTTCTGCCTCTTCTTGCGTATACTCGTATTTTTTATTGCAGAAATGGCAAACGATTTCCAATTTTCCCTGCTGAGCCAGAATCTCTGCCACATCCTTTTCGCCGAGAGAAAGCAGGACGCGGTCGATTCTCTCCCGACAGCAATCGCAGCGGAACGCCGTTTCCTTTTCTTCCGTAATTTCCGGTTTCAGTTCCCCGAAATATCGCTGCAACACCCCGCGCGGCGTATCGTTCTGCATGATTCCGCTGACGTTGCCGAGTTTTACCGCAATCGCTTCCAAGGCCTGCAAAGTTTCTTCCTCCGCAAAAGGCAAAACCTGTACGAATACGCCCGCGGCACTGGCACACGACCCGTCCGGATTCTCCAGAACACCCAGCGCAACCAGGCAGGGCTGCTGCTCGCTGACGGCATAGTAATTTGCAAAATCTTCCGCAATTTCTCCGCTGACCAATCGGCCGGTACCGATGTACGGCTCCGCAAATCCGAGGTCTTTGATGACCGTAATTTTTCCGTTTTTCCCCACTGCCGCGCCGACGTTCAGTTTGTGATTTACCGATTCCGTCATCGCTTGCGGATTGTCGACATACCCTTTGACGCACCCGTCCGCATTGCCGCAAGCGACAATGCTCCCGAGCGGCCCGTCTCCCTTTATCGTTACACTGAGGTAATCCGTTTCGTTTTTCAGGCTTGCGCCCATCATGGAGGTCATCGTCAACGTTCTGCCAAGAGCCGCCGCCGCAACCGGAGAAAGAGCGTGCGTTTCTATCGCTTTTTGCACCATCTCTGTGCTGTCCTCTATCGTAACCGTGGCCTGACCGTCGGCCAGGATCGCTTTCAGTAAATTCTTCATACGTCTTCCTCCTTCCGCACGGCGCGAAAGAATATTCTTTGGGCATTTTTTTTGAGCGGTGCGCCGGCATAGTCTCCGCATGCTTCCGCCTGTTCGAAGCCGCACTCCTCCAACCAGCGCAGGAGATCTTCCGCCTCGTAAATGTATTGCTCGTGCCGTTCGTCAAATCGTCGATAAAGTTCCCCCTCCGGCACAAAAAACGCTAAATCCATCGTAACTTTTTTGGCGGAGAGCCGATTCGTCCAAAAATAAGTGATTTCCTCCGTATCTTCGTAAAAAACCTCGTTTGCCAGCACTTTTCGGAGTTTATACGCCGAAGAAATATCAAACAGCAGTCTCCCGCCTTTTTTCAGCGCACGTTTGCAGCACAGAAAAAAGGCTTTGACTTCCCGTTCGCCCTTCAGATAGTTTACCCCGTCGCAAACGGCGGTGATAAAATCCACCGGATGAAACAGAGAAAAATCCGTCAGATCCGCCTGCAGAAAGAGCGGATTCTCCGTATTCTTCTGGCTCTTTTTTGCCTCCGTCAGCATTTCGACGGAAGCATCCATCCCGACGACGCGATAGCCGTGTTCTGCCAGACGAAACGTCATATTCCCTGTTCCGCAGGCAACGTCCGCCCCCGTCTTTGCCGAGGCTTCGTCCAACGTGCGGTACAAAGATTGCGACCATGAATCATAGTCGCAATCCTTCATTAACGTATTATAATATTTTGCAAATTGTTGATAACTAGGCATTTTGTGCTTGTGCTTTTCCTTGTTCGCTCTGTTTCACTTTTTTACGCGGCACGGGATTGTATACCGCAAAAATACGCATGAGGTGAATCATCCAGATGAACGTGACGGCAAACATTCCAAACAGAATGAAAATTGCCAGATACGCCGCTTGCAGCAGCCCCTGCACCACGACGAGCAGTACCAGCGGAACCGCCATCATCACAAAGTACCACACATTGAGGAAGAGATGATTCCATAACAAATACCAGGACGTTTTCAGGTTTGTGCCGAGGCTTTGTTTGTGCACGGTTGCCACGCCCAATACAATGAAACAATAAATGGCAAAGAACGCCGCGACAATGGACAGAAGCACCGTGATGACCACGGATAACCAGCCCGGCAACACGGAAAGAACCGCCTGCAGGCGATAGATGCCGTACACGATACCGCCGAACATTGCAAACATCGGGAAACTGTACCCAATCGTTTGCCCGATCCCGCGGAAAAACGGTTTGAATACTTTTAATTCGCCCGTCCAGTACGAATCGCGGAAGCAGGCAAAAGCACCGGAAAACGCAACGGAAAGAATTGCGATACACGGAATCATTTTCAAGAACAGCGAAGCCTGCAGTTCCTCCGTCACACCCACGGAAAAATCCTCCACACCCAGCCAGGGATTATACCCTACGCCGAGCGTGTTGCCGAAGGGCAACGTCACGCCCCAGACACTGAGTTCACTGTTGTACGACAGCACAAAATACACCAACGGGGCAAGAAAAACCAAAAGCAAAAGGTTTAACAGTAAAATGCGGAAAAACGAATTGCCATACAGAACTTTGAAAAACTTCCATTCTCCCAATTCGTTTACTTTTTTAGAAATGCCGTTCAACCGCTCGTTTTCCAATACGATGCGGCGTTTGGCTTGTACTTTTTCCTGGTTTGCCATAAAGTCTCCCTATTGCAGATTGCAATTTTATTTATCATATCATATTTTTTCTTTTTTTCAAACCTTTTTTGCCTATCTTCGGAAGATTTACCGCCGGTTAGCCCGGGATTCTTTCCTTTTTGTTGCCCAACCGAAACAAATCGCTTTTTCCCGGACGGCATCGTCCTTTCTCTCCCCGAAAACGCTGCGCAGGCTTTTTCTCTCCTCGCCGTTTCCTTCGGAGCGAAGTCCGTTTCCGCAATGGTTACGTTTTCCGGCACGAAAGCGGAAACGGCACCGATCTTTCTTGCGGAAAATGATCGGAAACGGCACACCCGAAGTTTGTTCGGCATATACTGTAGCAAAGCGCATGAAAACTCGATTCGGGAGGTATCAAAAGTTATGTCTGTTTTTCACGGGACCTGTACCGCAATGATTACCCCTTTTACACAAACCGGCGTGAACTTTTCCTGTTTGCAGCAGATGATTCGCCACCAATTAAAAAACGGCACGGACGCACTGCTTGTTTGCGGTACGACGGGGGAACCCAGCACCATGACGGAACAGGAAAAACGCGAAGTGCTGCGCTTCACCGTGCAGGAAGTGCAAAAACGCATTCCCGTGATTGCCTCCACCGGCGGCAACAACACTGCACGCTGTGTGGAAGAAAGCCGCCTGGCAGAATCGATCGGGGCGGATGCCTTGCTTGTGGTGACGCCCTACTACAATAAAGCCACGCAAAACGGGCTGATTGCGCACTACACGGCAATTGCAAACGCGGTTTCCGTGCCGATTCTCTTATACAACGTACCCGCACGCACAGGGGTGAACCTTTTGCCGCAAACGGTTGCGGAACTGGCGAAACACCCGAATATCTGCGGAATCAAAGAGGCCAGCGGAAACATTTCGCAAATCTGCGAACTGACCCGACTCGTACCGGATTTTGACCTGTACAGCGGGGACGACGGCATTACCCTGCCGATTCTGTCCCTGGGAGGAAAAGGCGTCATTTCCGTAGTCGGCAACGTTGCCCCGCGCCTGATGCACGATTTTTTGCATGCCGTTTCGGCGCAGGAAGCATTGCGGCTGCAACACATCGTAAAAGAAATTGCAAATGCCTTATTCTGCGAAGTGAACCCGATCCCCGTGAAAGAGGCCTGTCGTCTGGTTGGTTTTCCGTGCGGAATTCCGCGGCTGCCTTTAACCCCGCCGGAGACGGAACATGCCGAATACATTCGCAAGACCATAGAAAAATATCGGGAGGTGCTATCCGTTTGACGACTGCGATTCTTTGGGGAGCCTCCGGGCGCATGGGGCAGAAAGTAGCCGCGTGCTGCGCCGAAAACGAAGTACAAATTCTTGCCGGGGTGGATGAAAAACCGACTCCGCAGACGTTTCCCGTTTTTTCTCCGCAGGAAACGGAACGGCTGCCGCAGGCGGACGGCGTAATTGATTTTTCACACCCGTCCGGCACAAAAGCCGTTCTGCATTTTTGCCTGCAACGCAAATTGCCGGCGGTGATCGCCTGTACCGGGCATAGCGAAGAGGAACGAAGTCTCATCGAAAAAGCGGCAAAAGAAATTCCCGTTTTATTCAGCGGGAATCTTTCTGCCGGGATCTGCGCGATTTCCTCCGTTTTAGCGCAGCTTGCAAGGTCCTTCCCTTGTGCGGAAGCCGCGATTGTGGAAACACACCACAAGCATAAAAAGGACGCACCGAGCGGAACGGCTTTGCTGCTGCAGAATATTTTATCTCCGTCGTTTCCGAACCTCCCGATTGCTTCCGTCCGCGGAGGAGAAATCGTTGGAAAGCACGAAATTGTGTTTTTCGGCACAAACGAAACGATTACCGTCACGCACGAAGCGACAGACCGCAGCGTTTTTGCGCAAGGCGCCTGCCTCGGTTTGCAGCTTCTGCTCGGCCGGAAAGCCGGGATCTATGACCTTTCTGACTTGCTGTGTCGCACACAATGGAACTGACCACGAAACAATAGGGCAAACAACAACGCCTGCTGTTTTGTTTCAACGCCCTCTGTTTTGTTTCTTCGGGTTTTATTTCCTTCGGCGTCCGATAGACTTCTGCCAAAAGCCGCCGTTGCTGCGTATGGTTTTCTGCCGCCGGAATACGATTCTGCGTTTT
Source organism: uncultured Clostridia bacterium (assembly GCA_934203075.1). Lineage (GTDB taxonomy): Bacteria > Bacillota > Clostridia > Christensenellales > CAG-314 > CAKPYT01. The sequence goes on from CAKPYT010000008.1 coordinate 7,412, forward strand.
CTTCGTCGCGAGACCTCTGTTCGCAAGAAAAAAGCGATTTTACGATCTTTCCGAGCCCGGAGAGAAACGCAAAAGGCCGTGCGAAAAAACAGCAACGGGCAAAACTTTCCCTTTCTTGTGAGAAAACGAAAAACTCGTCGGCACTTGTTTGCCGACGAGTTTTTCGTCTCTATCGTCCCGCTTCTTTTAACCTGCGGCGCACTTTATTGACGTGCCGCTCAAACGTGCCGTCGTTTAATAACGTCGCAATGAGGTATTGCTCCAACGACGGAACCGTGCAGGAATAAAACCCGAGTTTTTCGCGAAAGCGCTGCGCCAACTTCGGCGGAAGAATCATATACCCTACCCGCATAGAGCGGCAAATCGTTTTGGAAAAAGTGTTGAGGTAAACGACGCGATGCAACGGATCCATCGAAAAAATGGTATCCGCAATTTTTCCGTTCAGCGAAAACTCCGAAGCATAATCGTCCTCAATCAGGTAGCGACCTTCCCCTGCGACCCAGGCGAGATACTCCGTCTTTTTCGATGCACTGGCGCTGACGCCGGTAGGATAACTTCGAAACGGCGTGACGTGTAAGACTTTTGCGTGCGTGGAGACTAGCGCATCCGACCGAATGCCGTCCGGACCGAGCGGCAGCGTTTCGCAAGGAACGTTTTTTGCGCGGTACACTTTTTCGATTTGCTGATAGGCAGGACTTTCTACCCCGAACACCGTCCCGGACGGAAACAACTCCACCAATAAACCGTAAAGATACTCTGCCCCCGAGCCGATAAAGATGTCCTCTTCCGACACGTCAATGCCGCGGTTGCGCGCGAGATAGTTGCGAATGGCATTGCGAAGAACCCAAACGCCGTTTTCCGGCGATTTTTGCAACAGCACTTCGCCGTATTCGTTCAGGACGAAACGCGTCGTTTTGGCAAGCTGCGCGAACGTCAGCCCCTCCTCCCCCAATGGTTCCGCCGGTTGGGGCGGCAGAGCCGAAGCCTCCTGCGGCCGGTAGACGGCCCCCGCACGGTAACAGGCATAATAACCGCTGCGTTCCCGCGACTCGATATACCCCTCGCTTTGCAAGATATCATACGCATGCTCCACCGTAACCACGCTGGCCTGCCACTGTTCTGCCGTGACGCGCTTGGACGGCATCTTTTGCCGATAGGCAATTGCCCCCGTTACAATTTTGTTTCGTAACGCTTCGTAAATTTGCAGATACTTTTTTATCAATTTCGTTTCCTTTTGTTTTTGCCCCATCGTCTTTTCTTTTCTCCTACCCGCACTGCGTGCTTACTCCTTTGCCGTTTTGTGCCCTGCGGGAAACGAAGTAACGGCCTTTTGTCCCTTCCGGAACAGATTGCACGGGTCTATGCCCTTCGGCACAAAAAACCGTTCCTCTTGTTCTTCGATTTTTACAAGTCGCTTTTTATTCGGCCGACGGCCGGCGTCTCTGAGATTGCCGCGTCCTTGCTTTTCCACAGCGCCGGGTCTTTGGAAATCTGGTATTATAAAATAGTTGAAAATTGGTATTACTATAATATCAGATTTATGATATCATAGCGTTATCTTATTGTCAACGGAGAAAACGATGCAAGAACCTTTTCAAACACAGGAAGAATCTGCAAAAGAACAGAATATAGAATCTTCGCAAGAACAAAATACGGAATCTGTACAAGAACGCGAACCCTTTCGGGAAAGCGGGGCGGGATCCGAGCCGGAACAAAGTACGGAGCCTTTGCAAAAACAAAAAAAGGAATCGACCCAGAAACAAGAAAAAACCATTTCCGCTCGAAAAATCTGTTTTATTGCACTGTTTACGGCAATTAACGTTGCGTTCAGTTCCTTCGGGATACCGGTACCGGGTGGGCACCTATACCTGAACGACGTCATCATTTGTTTTGCCGCTTTGCTGTTTGACCCTGTTTCCGCCTTTGTTGTGGGCGGCGTGGGTGCTTTCCTGGGAGATATGCTCTTTTACCCGGCCCCCATGTTTGTTTCGCTTGTCACGCACGGTTTGCAAGCGGTGGTGATTTCCCTCATCGTCGGCACCAAGGCGAAACCGGCCAAACTCGGCAAGGTGATTTTCGCAGTGGCGACGGGCGCCGTGATTATGGTTACGGGATACTCCCTCGGCAGGGCCTTTGTTTACAGCACGCCGGAATATGCCTTATTGAAACTGCCCTTTCAGTTTTTACAGGCGGGCGTCGGCGCTGTGGTTGCGGTGTTGCTCTATCGCTCCCCCCTGCGGAGACTGATTACGGTGCCGAAAGACTAACGCAAAAAAGCCCCTTCCCGACCCGGACGAAAGGTGACGTTTGGAAAGGGAAAGGAAGGACGGAAAGGGAAAAACAGTCAAACGAAAGAACGAAAAACAAAGATAAAGATAAAGATAAAGATAAAGATAAAAAAAAACGGAGCAGTTGCCTGCT
>CAKPYT010000009.1 GCA_934203075.1 uncultured Clostridia bacterium
GGCTGGCACAGGGCGTTTCGATCGGCAGCGATTTGGAATATGCCGACGAAGTAACGCTTTCCCGCGCAATGGAAGATCGTAAAGATTTATAGTATCGCTATCGTTTCGAATTTCATTTTTCTTGTTAAAAACGCTTCCCGTCGGGCAGCGTTTTTTTGTATCGTTTTTACCGGGAACGTGCTTTGTTTGTCCCTTCCGGCTTCGTGCAGCGGGGGAGCAGGCGGTTCCCTCGTTTTTTGAGGGGATTCGCCTGCCCCGGGTTTAATCTGCGCAAAAACGGGAAAACTCTGTGCGGAGGTACAAAATGACGAAACGAGCATTTTTGATTTCGATGGCAGGCGTAATGAATCGCAACCAGCGAGAAGTAGCGGAGTTTTATGCCGCTTTTGAAAAAACGTTGTTAAAAACGCTGCGGGCAGGCGATAAAGTGCAGTTGACCGGCTTCGGCAGTTTTGAGGTAAAGAAGCGTGCGGCGCGCAAAGGGATCAACCCCAGAACCGGCGAGCCGGTGCGGATTGCGGCAAAAAAGGCGGTTTGCTTCCGCCCGGCCAAAGCATTTAACGAAGGGGTGCAAAAGAAATAGCAAAATCGTCGGGGTTGCCCGAAGAGGCCCCGCAAAACAACGGTAAAAGCACGAGGAGGAAAGGGGCATATCGTTGTTTCTTTTCTCGAAGAGCCCGCTCGAAAGACTCCGGGAAAGATGCGGGCGTTAAAGAAATCCTCTGTCGGACGGCAGAGGATTTCGTTAACGGCGTCCGACGCCTTGCTGCAGTACCTGCGGATGCGCCACTTCGGAAGAAACGGTTCGATGCAAACGATTCTCAACAAAGAAAATCGACGGAATGCGGCAGATTCCGAAAGATTGCTGCGGTTTTGATTCCGGGGTAAAAGACTTCAAAAAAACGGCAAAAGAAAAGGCACACGTCGTGCCTTTTTGTCGTTTCGGACAGAATCTGTCTGCGCGAAACATAAGGGATTGTTTCCACGAAAAGTTCTGTCGGAAAGGATTCTTAAAGTTTTTCGTATGCCAGGCATACGGCTTGTGCCGCCATGCCTTTTTCTTCCCCGACGATGCCCAATCGTTCCGTCGTGGTGGCGGAGAGCGCAATCCGATCCGCCGGGATGCCGCACGCTTCCGCAAGGTTTCGGCGCATTTCGTCCAGGTAGGGGGCAAGTTTCGGCCGTTGCGCAATCAAAACGGCAGAAATGCTTTGCACGCCGATTTTGGCAGAAACCGGTTGCATTATGCGCCGCAGCAGCTTCAAACTGTCGGCTCCGCGGTATTGCGGGTCGCTATCCGGGAACTGATGCCCGATATCTTTTTCTCCCGCAGCGCTCAGCAGGGCGTCCATCACGGCGTGGGTCAGCACGTCCGCATCGCTGTGCCCCTGCAGTCCTTTTTCAAAGGGGACGGTCACGCCGCCTAAAATCAAAGGGCGCCCTTCGACGAGGGGGTGCACGTCAAACCCGTTGCCGATGCGCGTGGCAGGGAGGTCCTCCGGGTAGGTGATTTTTACGTTGCTTCGTTCGCCCTGCGTAAAATGCAGCGTTCCGAACGCCTGCAGATAAACGGACGCATCGTCCGTGGCAGAACCGGAAAAATCGCGATATGCCGCAGAAATAAGGTCTTTTTGAAAGGTTTGCGGCGTTTGTGCAAGTTGCAGCAGCGCGCGGTCGCATACGGAAAGAGGGCGTGTTACATAGGAACTGTCCGTAGCGGGCAGTGCGGGAATGCAGCAGCCGTAAGCGGCGGCTTCGGCAAAGCAGCGCTCCGCAAGCGCCCGCGAAACAAACGGACGGGCTCCGTCGTGCAGGGCAACCAGGCGGCATTGCGGGGAAAGTGCCCCGAGCCCCGCTTTTGCCGAGTCGAAACGAGTGTCCCCGCCCGCAACCACTTTGCATTGCGCATAACGGCTGCGATATTCTTTCACCTTACCGGACGGCACGACGAGAATCGTTTCGTCCGCAAACGAAAAGATTTCCAACAGATGATCGATCGGAGGCTTTCCGTTCAGGTCGATTTGCATTTTGTCCGCACCGAAGCGGGTTCCCAGCCCCGCACAAAGCAGAATAACGCTTTTCATTGCGGCACCACCCGGTAGAACTCTTCCGCCTTGCGCGCCTTTTCATTCAGCCCGATGACTTCGAACCGGGCATTTCCGCTTGCGAATTGCACGGTGATCACGTCCCCGAGTTTTAATTGCAGCGAGGGTTTTGCTTCTTTTCCGTTCACCAGAACCACTCCGTCGCTGCAGGCGGTGTTCGCTACCGTTCTGCGTTTCAGAATATGGGATACTTTCAGAAATTTATCCAATCGCATAAGAACCTTCTTTTTCGTTCGCCGTCGTTCCGCTTCGGTCGGGGAGCCCGGCGATTTTCGGCGCCCGTTTGCGCCGAAAAGATATTTTCCTCGTTATTTTAGCACAAAATGCCGTCGGGCACAACCAACGCCGTCGTTTTTTCGAAATCCGCTGCAGTGCAAGGCCTTTCGGCTCGTTTTTCGTTGTTTTTCCGCAAAAACGCAAAAAAAACGAGAAAAAAGAAATAGTTTTTTCTCGTTTCGATTGACGGTTGACAAAACTTGTGCTAAACTAACAAAATGCAATAATGCCCGAATAGTGTACTGCGCTCAAAAAACGCAGGCAAACAGAGCCTGTTTTGTACGCTGATTTTTCCCGAAAATCCGTGCAAAAAGGTAAAAAATCGGGTAAAAATCACTGTTTTTGGCTTTTTTGCGCCTTGCCCGACCAAGTTTCCCCGAAAAGGGGGCGATAGCGGGTTTCTCTGTCAAAAAAACCGTTAGAAAAAGAAAGGAGACGAGTAAATGGCTCAATTTCGAAAAGTTAAGTACGGAAAACGTGAAAGAATCAGTTTTTCTCGCTTGGATGACGTTCTGAAAATTCCGAACCTCATCGAAGTGCAAAAGAATTCTTACGATTCTTTCATCAAAGAAGGGCTGCGCGAGGTTTTCGATGATTTTTCTCCCATCGAAGATTACAGCGGGCACTTCGAACTGCATTTCCTGGAGCATCATTTCGATTCGAAACCGAAGATGTCCGAAGCGGAATGTCGGGTGAGGGACGCAACGTATTCCTGCCCGCTGAAGGTGAAAGTCCGCTTGATTCGTAAGGACACCGGCGAAATGCAGGACCATGAAGTGTTCATGGGGGATTTTCCGCTTATGACGGAGAACGGGAGTTTTATCATCAACGGTGCGGAACGCGTTATCGTTTCGCAGTTGGTAAGATCTCCCGGCGTTTACGCGGCAAGGAACATCGATAAGAGCGGCAAAGCGCTGTTCGACACTACGGTGATTCCGAATCGCGGTGCGTGGTTGGAGTTTGTGCAGGATGCAACCGGAATTCTCTGGGTGCACGTGGATCGCAACCGGAAGCTTCCCGCAACGGTGCTTTTGCGTTCGATCGGACTGGGGACGGATGAAGAAATCAACGCGATGTACGACAACGATCCCATTCTGCAGACGACGATCGAAAAAGATATTTGTAAAAACGAACGCGAAGGGTTGATCGAACTGTACAAGCGGCTGCGTCCCGGCGAAGTCCCGACGGACGATTCCATTCGCAAACAATTGCACGATTTGCTGTTCGACGCAAGACGCTACGATCTGGCGCGCGTCGGCAGGTATAAATTTAACAAAAAGCTTTCTTTGGCGAACCGCATCAAGGGGCACGAACTGGCAGAAGACGTATTGCTCGACGGGGCAATCGTTGCCAGAGCCGGTGAAAAACTGACGGCGGAACGCGCTTACGATTTGCAGCACAGCGGCATAAACGAAGTGTTCGTAAAAGCGGAAGACGGCAGAGCAAAAGTGATCGGCAACGGCACGGTGGACGCAAACTACTACCTGGCAAAAATCGATCCGGCTTACGCAAGCGTGTGCCTGCGGAACTACGGCGTGTCGGAATACGTAAACCTGGCAGTGCTGAAAGAAATCGTTGCCTTGGGGCTCGGCGTGGACGAAACGCTGCAGGAAATGAAAGCCCGTGCAACGGAATTGGTTCCGAAGCACATCACGAGAGAAGATATTTTTGCTTCGGTCAGCTACAACCTGAATTTGAAATACGGTCTGGGCATGATCGATAATATCGACCATTTGGGAAATCGTCGCGTTCGCAGCGTGGGCGAGTTGCTGCAAAATCAGTTCCGTGTGGGCATCGCCCGGCTGGAGCGTGTCATTCGCGAACGTATGGCAACGGCGGAAATCGATAAAGCGACGCCGGAAGGGCTCATCAACATTCGGCCCGTCACCAGTGCCATCAAAGAGTTTTTCGGCTCTTCGCAGTTGTCCCAATTTATGGATCAATCCAACCCGATTGCGGAACTTACGCACAAACGGAAACTTTCCGCATTGGGCCCCGGCGGTTTGAACCGCGAACGCGCCACTTTCGACGTGCGTGACGTACACCACTCTCACTACGGGCGTATGTGTCCTATCGAGACGCCGGAAGGGCAGAACATCGGTTTGATTTCTTCTTTGGCAACCTTTGCGCGTATCAACGAATACGGCTTTATCGAATCTCCGTACCGCAGAGTGGATCACGTCAACAAAAAGGTGACGAATATCATCGATTATCTGGCGGCGGACGAAGAGGATAACTACATCGTGGCACAGGCAAACGAGCCTCTGGACGAAACCGGGTATTTTGCCAGCCCGCGTGTTACCTGCCGTGAAAGAGAAAAAATCGCGGAATATCCGCGCGAAATGGTAGACTATATGGACGTCAGCCCCAAACAGCTGGTTTCCGTAGCCACCAGCCTGATTCCGTTTTTGGAAAACGACGATACCAACCGTGCCCTGATGGGTTCGAACATGCAACGTCAGGCCGTACCGCTGATCAAGCCGGAAGCGCCGATCGTCGCAACGGGTATCGAGTATCGCATCGCGTACGACAGCGGCGTCATGATTCTTTCGAAACAGGACGGCGTGGTCAGTTACGTCAGTGCGGATCACATCGACGTGACGGATGCGCAGGGCGAAGTGCACGTTTACGAACTGAAAAAATTCCTGCGCAGCAATAACGGTACCTGCACCAATCAAAAGCCGATCGTGGCGGTGGGTGACGTTGTAAAAGAGGGGGACGTCCTTGCGGACGGACCCGCAACGGAAGGCGGAGAACTGGCGCTTGGCAGAAACATCCTCATCGGCTTTATGAGCTGGGAAGGGTATAACTACGAAGACGCTATCCTCATTTCCGAAAAACTGGTGAAGGAAGACGTGTTTACCTCCATCCACATCGAGGAGCACGAAACAGAAACGAGAGATACGAAACTCGGGCCGGAAGAAATCACGAGAGATATCCCGAACGCAGGCGAAGAAGCGCTCAGCAATCTGGATGCGGACGGTATCATCCGCATCGGTGCGGAAGTGCACCCGGGCGATATTCTGGTCGGTAAAGTTACGCCGAAGGGCGTAACGGAACTGACGCCGGAAGAGCGTCTGCTGCGCGCGATTTTCAGCGAGAAAGCGCGCGACGTGAGAGATACGTCTTTGCGCGTGCCGAACGGGGAAGGCGGCATCGTTGTGGACGTAAAGGTCTTCACGAGGGAAAACAGCGACGAACTGGATCCGGGCGTCAATAAACTGGTGCGGGTTTACATTGCACAAAAACGTAAAATCTCCGTCGGGGACAAAATGGCAGGCCGTCACGGAAACAAAGGCGTTATCAGCCGTATTCTTCCCGAAGAAGATATGCCGTTTATGGAAGACGGAACGCCGCTGCAGATCGTTCTGAACCCGTTGGGCGTGCCGAGCCGTATGAATATCGGCCAGGTGCTGGAAGTGCACCTCGGCCTGGTGGCGAAGATGCTCGGCTGGAAGGTGGAAACCCCCGTATTCGACGGCGCAACGGAGCAGGACATCCGCGAATTGTTCGAACAGAATTGTCTCATAAACCCGGATACCGGCAAGGTGGACGGAAAGGTCGTTCTGTACGACGGGCGTACCGGCAAACCGTTTGAAAACCGCGTCACCGTAGGGCAGATGTACATGCTGAAACTGATTCACCTGGTGGACGATAAGATTCACGCGCGTAGCACGGGGCCGTACAGCCTGGTAACGCAGCAGCCTTTGGGCGGTAAAGCGCAATTCGGCGGCCAGCGTTTCGGCGAAATGGAAGTGTGGGCGTTGGAAGCGTACGGCGCGTCCAACGTGCTGCAGGAAATTCTGACGGTGAAATCTGACGACGTGGTAGGGCGTGTCAAAACGTACGAATCCATCGTAAAAGGCGAAAACATTGCAGAACCCGGCATTCCGGAGTCTTTCAAGGTGCTGGTAAAAGAATTGCAGGCACTTGCCCTCGACGTCAAAGTGTTTAACGAAGGGCATGAAGAAATCGAGCTGGGCGAAGACCTGGAAGACGAACGCGATTTGTTAGACGTCATCAAGGACGAAGGGAAGGAAGAAGAAGTAGCGCTGAAGTTCAACGACGAAAACGCAGAAGTCAGCGAGGACGATTTCCGCTTCGACACGGAGGACGAAGACGACGATCTGAATCTGGGAGATTTGTTCGAGAGCGAAAAAGAAGACGAGACGACGATGGAAGGAGATCTTTCTTTCGGCGATCAATTAGATGATTTGGACGATTTGTTCCAAAGCGATGACGAGGACGACGATAAGTCGTTTTAGGAGGAAGTTATGTTCGAACTGAACAATTTCGATTCGATTCAAATCGGCATTGCTTCTCCGGAGAAGATCAGAGAATGGTCTCACGGAGAAGTCACCAAGCCTGAAACGATTAACTACCGCACCCAAAAACCGGAAAAGGACGGTTTGTTCTGTGAACGGATTTTCGGGCCCACGAAGGACTGGGAGTGTCATTGCGGCAAGTATAAGCGCATCCGCTATAAAGGCGTTGTGTGCGATAAATGCGGTGTAGAAGTAACCAAAGCCAAGGTTCGCCGCGAACGTATGGGGCACATCGAACTGGCTACGCCGGTCAGCCACATCTGGTATTTCCGCGGCGTGCCGAGCCGCATCGGCTTGATGTTGGATATTTCGCCCAAAGTGTTGGAACAGGTGCTGTACTACAGCAGTTTCATTGTGTTGGATCCGAAAGATACCCCGCTGGAAAAGAAACAAGTGCTGAACGATAAAGAATATCGCGAGGCTTGCAGCCAATACGGCGCAAACAGTTTCCGCGTCGGCATGGGCGGGGCGGCCATCAAAGAACTGCTGATGGAAATCGACCTCGAAAAAGAAGCGCAGGAACTGCGCCATATCATCGAAACAAGCAGCAGCCAAAAGAAAGCACGCGCCATCAAGCGTATTGAAATCGTGGAAGCGTTCCGCAAGTCCGGCAATCGTCCCGAATGGATGATTCTGGACGTGCTGCCGGTCATTCCGCCGGAACTTCGCCCCATGGTGCAGCTGGACGGCGGCAGATTCGCCACGAGCGACCTGAACGATTTGTATCGCCGCGTCATTAACCGCAACAACCGGTTGAAAAAACTGATCGAACTCAACGCACCGGATATCATCATCCGCAACGAAAAGCGTATGCTGCAGGAAGCGGTGGACGGACTGATCGATAACGGCCGCAGAGGCAAAGCGGTGAGCGGTGCCGGAAACCGGGAATTGCGCTCCTTAAGCGGACTTTTGCGCGGCAAACAAGGGCGTTTCCGTCAAAACCTGCTGGGAAAACGTGTCGACTACAGCGGACGTTCCGTTATCGTCGTCGGTCCGGAACTGAAGCTGCATCAATGCGGTCTCCCGAAAGAAATGGCACTGGAACTGTTCAAACCCTTCGTGATGAAGAAACTTGTGGAGCAAAACCTCTGCCACAACATCAAAAGCGCAAAACGCCGCATCGAACGGGCGGACAGCAAAGTGTGGGACGTGCTGGAAGACGTCATCAAGGACCATCCGGTGATGCTGAACCGTGCACCGACCCTGCACAGACTGTCCATTCAGGCCTTCGAGCCGGTGCTCATCGAAGGGCGTGCGTTGAAACTGCATCCTCTCGCTTGTACCGCATTCAATGCGGACTTCGACGGCGACCAGATGGCAGTGCACGTACCGCTTTCCATCGAAGCGCAAACCGAAGCGCGCTATCTGATGCTTGCGGCAAACAATATTTTGAAACTTTCCGACGGCAAGCCGGTAATTTCCCCCACGCAGGATATGGTCATGGGCTGCTATTACCTCACGATCGACCGCGAAGGGGCAAAGGGCGAAGGCCGCTACTTCAGCAGCAGCGACGAAGCCGTGATGGCTTACGAAAACGGAGAAATCGAGTTGCAAAGCTCGATTCACGTCAAAGTGACGCGCCCCGTAGGGGAAACGGGAGAAACGGTAACGGGGTTGATTCAAACCACCATCGGCAGAATCATTTTCAACGAAGCCATCCCGCAGGACCTCGGGTTTACGAAGCGCGAAACGAAAGAAGATTATCTGAAAAACGAAATCGAATTTTTGGTAGGCAAATCGCAACTGAAACAAATCGTGGAACGTTGCTTTAAATTAAAAGGCACCACCAAAACGGCAGAAGTGCTGGATGCCATCAAATCGCTCGGCTACAAATACAGCACGATCGGTGCCATTACCGCCAGCGTATTCGATATGACGATTCCGGTAGAGAAAAAAGAGATTTTGTCCGCTGCCGAACACAGAGCCATTCAGATCGAAGACATGTACAACTGCGGGTTGATTACCGATAACGAACGGTACAAACAGGTGGTTGACACGTGGGAAAAAGCAACCGACGCAGTAACGGATAAACTGAAAAAGTCTTTGAGCAAGTTTAACCCGATCTGGATGATGGCAAACTCCGGTGCGCGCGGCAGCATGAACCAGATCCGCCAATTGTGCGGTATGCGTGGTTTGATGAGCGACCCGTCCGGTAAAACCATCGAGCTGCCGGTAAAGGCATGCTTCCGCGAGGGCTTAACGGTTTTGGAATACTTCATTTCTTCGCACGGCGGCCGCAAAGGTTTGGCCGATACGGCGTTGAAAACGGCAGACTCCGGTTATCTGACGCGTCGTCTGGTGGACGTGGCGCAGGACGTTATCGTCCGCGAAGACGATTGCTGCAAGGGCAGCAAGGCAACCGGCGCCTGGATCAGTGCTTTCACCGGGGATAAGAAGGAAGAAATTATCGAAAAACTTTCGGACCGTATTGCCGGAAAGTTTACGATCGACCCCGTGATTCATCCCGTAACGGGAGAAGTTATGGTGCCCGCCGGCGAAATGATCACCGACGATATGGCGGTAGAAATCGAAAAAGCGGGAATCACCAAGGTATACGTACGTACGGTGCTCACCTGCCGCAGCAAGCAAGGCGTTTGTGCAAAATGCTACGGCAAAAACATGGCGAACGGCAGACCCGTTGCCCTGGGGGAAGCGGTCGGCGTCATTGCGGCACAGTCCATCGGCGAGCCGGGCACGCAGTTAACGATGCGTACCTTCCATACGGGCGGTGTTGCTTCCGGTAACGATATCACGCAAGGTTTGCCGCGTGTCGAAGAATTGTTCGAAGCGCGTCGGCCGAAGGGCGTTGCCATCCTCAGTGATATTAAGGGCACGGTGCGTGTGGACGAGGGCGCAGACAAGCGCGAAGTCACCGTCATCCGCGAGGACGGAGAAAGCAAGAGTTACTTCATTCCGTTTGCGGCGCGCCTGAAAGTTGCTACGGGCGACCAGATCGAAGTAGGCGACCAGTTAACGGAAGGCTCCATTGCTCCGCAGGATTTGCTCCGCACGAAGGGCATCAAAGCCGTTCAGGAGTATTTGTTAAAAGAAGTGCAATCGGTATATCGTTTGCAGGGCGTAGAAATCAACGACAAGCACGTAGAAGTCATCGTTCGTCAGATGATGCGAAAAGTGCGGGTGGAGGACGCCGGGGACACGAATCTGTTGCCGGGCGAACTCACGGATATTTTCCGCTTCGAAGAAGAAAACGACCACGCATTGGAAAACGACGGAAGACCGGCCACGGCAAAGAGAACGTTGCTGGGAATTACGAAAGCATCGCTCGCTACGGATAGTTTCCTGTCGGCAGCGTCCTTCCAGGAAACGAGCCGCGTGCTGACGGAAGCGGCCATCAAGAGCAAGGTCGATCCGTTGTACGGGTTAAAAGAAAACGTGATCATCGGCAAACTGATCCGCGCCGGCACGGGAATGAAAGAATACAAAAACATCAACGTGACGGAAACCGGCAAAACAGCGGAATAATTGTAAAACGCTAAGGATGCGGCAAGTCGGTTCGGCGATTTGCTTGACTGATTTGCCTATCTTTGGTAAACTTAATTGGTTATGGACCATCAACAACAGATACGACACAGCTTGCAATCCGGAAAGGCAGTGGTAGGGATGCGGCAGGTTCAGCGTGGGCTGAACGAAGGCACCGTAGCTCTCGTGTATCTTTCGCAGGATTGCGACCCGGCTTTTCGCCATAAAATGGAACAACATGCTTCAGCGGCGGGCGTCCCGGTGCGCATTATGTACTCGGGGCTGGATTACCAGCATCTTTGCGGGTTGGACGTGCGCGCGCATTGCATCGGCATTTTGAAGGACGAAGCCAAATAAACAAACCATATTTTTTGATTTTCTCGGCGCAAGCCGAAAAAATAGAGTTACCTTTCTTTGGGAAACTCACCGAACAATTCTGATAAGGAGGAAAGAGATGCCAACAATCAATCAGTTAATCCACCAAGGTAGAAAAAGCGATGTTGTGAAGAGCAAAACCCCTATGCTGGAAGAATGCCCTCAAAAACGCGGCGTATGCCTCAACGTTACCACAACCTCTCCGAAAAAGCCGAACTCCGCATTGCGTAAAATCGCGCGTGTTCGTCGTACCAACGGTATGGAAGGTACCTGCTACATTCCGGGAGAAGGCCACAACCTGCAAGAGCACAGCGTGGTTTTGATCCGCGGCGGCAGGGTGAAGGATTTGCCTGGTGTTCGTTATCACATCATTCGTGGTGCGTTGGATACCGCAGGCGTTGCAAAACGCAAACAGTCCCGTTCGAAATACGGCGTGAAAAAAGGCAAATAAGCAACGAAACAGCACTCAAAACAAGTAATTGCTCGGTGAAACGTTTTCCCGAGAGTTACTTATGGCAGTATGCCTAAGGGCAGAAGGTTCTCTAACAGGTTACCTGTTATGCAGTTAGCTATAACAAAACTCGAGAGAGAAAACAAAGAAAATCACATTATCTAAAGGAGGTAAACTTTAATGCCAAGAAAAAACGGTAGCGTATCGAAGAGAAGCGTTTTGCCGGACCCGATGTATAACAGCGTGGTTCTGACGAAATTCATCAATCAGATTATGCTGGACGGTAAAAAAGGCGTGGCACAAAGCATTGTGTACGACGCTTTCGACATTATAAAGGAAAAAATGAATCAGGATCCATTGGAAGTATTCACGCAGGCGTTGAATAACGTTATGCCGATGCTGGAAGTAAAAGCACGTCGTGTCGGCGGTGCGAACTATCAGGTCCCTATGGAAATCCGTCCCGAAAGAAGACAGACTTTGGCAATCCGTTGGTTGACAAACGCATCCAGAGCCCGCAGCGAAAAAGAAATGTATCAACGTGTGGCGGCAGAATTGATGGATGCTTTCAACTCTACGGGTGCTGCATTCAAGAAAAAAGAAGACATGCATCGTATGGCAGAGGCAAACAAAGCTTTTGCGCATTTCAGATGGTAGGCTAGGAGAAGAATATGCCAAGAAAATATCCACTCGAATTAGTGCGTAATATCGGTATCATGGCACACATCGATGCCGGCAAAACCACTACCAGCGAGCGTATCCTGTTCTTTTCGGGCAAAACCCGTAAAATCGGCGAAGTGCACGACGGCGCAGCCGTTATGGACTCCATGGTGCAGGAACAGGAACGCGGTATTACCATTGCCAGTGCGGCGACAACCGTTCATTGGATCGATAGTCACAACGGGATCGATCACCGTATCAACCTGATCGATACCCCGGGTCACGTAGACTTTACGATGGAAGTAGAACGTTGCTTGCGTGTTCTGGACGGCGCCGTTGCGGTATTTTGCGCCAAGGGCGGCGTAGAACCGCAAAGCGAAACCGTATGGCATCAGGCAACGAAGTACAGAGTGCCGAGAATTGCGTTTGTCAACAAGATGGACATCAACGGCGCAAACTTCGAAAACGTGGTTCAGATGATGAAAGATCGTTTGAAATCCAATGCGTTGCCCATTCAGTTGCCGATCGGCAAAGAGGACAAGTTCATCGGTATCGTGGACTTGATCGAAAACAAAGCATATTACTATAACGACCCCACGGGCACGAAGATCGACGAAGGCGAAATTCCGGCAGATATGGCGGCACAGGTGGAAAAATACCGTACCGACGTGTTGGAATACGTTGCCGGCCGCGACGAAGCCCTGATGGAAAAATACTTTGCGGGCGAAGAGATCTCTCCGGAAGAAATCCGCAAAGAACTGCGCAAAGGCGTGTTGGCGATGGACGTCAACCCCGTATTGTGCGGCAGTTCTTATAAAAACAAAGGCGTTCAGAAACTGTTGGATGCCGTTTGCGATTATCTGCCGTCCCCGGTGGACGTGGATCACGTCGTCGGGTTCGACTGCAAAGACAAGAGCATTCAGATCGTCCGTAAAACGAGCGACAGCGAACCGTTCTGCGGTTTGGCATTCAAAATCGTCAGCGACCCGTTCGTAGGCAAGTTGACGTACGTTCGCGTATACAGCGGTACGATGCAGGCAGGGTCTTACATCTATAACTCTACCAAAGGCAAAAAAGAACGTTTAACCAGAATTTTGCAGATGCACTCCAACCAGAGAGAGGAAATCGAAGAAACGTACGCAGGCGAAATCGTTGCCGTCGTCGGGTTGAAAGATACCACCACGGGCGATACGCTGTGCGACGAAAAGGCTCCGATCATGTTGGATAGCATGGAATTCCCGGAACCGGTAATCAAGGTCGCCATCGAACCCAAAACCAAACAAGGTCAGGAAAAGATGGTCATGGCGTTGGTGAAGATGGCCGAAGAAGACCCGACCTTTAAGACGTATACGGATAAAGAAACGGGACAAACCATCATTGCCGGTATGGGCGAACTGCACCTGGAAATCATCGTTGACCGTTTGCTGCGGGAATTCAAGGTGGACGCAAACGTAGGGAATCCGCAGGTATCCTACCGTGAAACCATTCGGAAAGCGGTGGATGCGGAAGGCAAATACGCGCGTCAATCCGGCGGTAAAGGGCAGTACGGTCATTGTAAAATTCACCTGGAACCGTTGGAAGCAGGCAAAGGTTACGAGTTTGAAGACGCAACCGTCGGCGGAAGCATTCCGAAGGAATACATTCAGCCGATCAATAACGGCATTCAGGAAGCGGCGCTCAACGGCGTGCTGGCAGGATACGAAGTGGTGGACTTCAAGGCTACGGTATACGACGGCAGCTACCACGAAGTCGACTCCAGCGAAATGGCGTTTAAGATTGCCGGCTCCATGGCGTTTAAGGATGGCGTAAGAAAAGCCAACCCCGTGTTGCTGGAACCCTTGATGAAGGTAGAAATCACCATGCCGGAAGAGTATCTCGGCGACGTTATGGGCAACATCAGCAGCCGCAGAGGCAACGTATCCGGTATTGAAATCCGCAACGGCGTGCAGGTAGTGGATGCGTTCATCCCGCTGGCAACGATGTTCGGGTATGCAACCGATTTGCGTTCCATCACGCAAGGCCGCGGAAACTTCTCCATGCAGTTCGATCACTATGCGGAAGTTCCGAAGGCAATTGCCGACAAAATCATCGGCGAAAGAGCCACAAAAGAATAATTTGTGAAAAATATCTAGTCAAAAACAGATATTTATTGTATAATGATTTTATTATATCTAACAAACCAAACCACACATTGTTAGGAGGATTAAAAAATGGCAGAAAAAGCTAAATTTGACAGAAGCAAACCGCACGTAAACATCGGTACCATTGGCCACGTTGACCACGGCAAGACCACGTTGACCGCTGCAATCACGATGACTTTGGCTATGCTCGGCAAAGCAGAAGTAATGCGTTACGACCAAATCGATAAAGCACCGGAAGAAAGAGCCAGAGGTATCACGATTAACACCGCTCACGTAGAATACGAAACCGAAAATCGTCACTACGCACACGTAGACTGCCCGGGCCACGCGGACTATGTAAAGAACATGATCACCGGCGCCGCTCAGATGGACGGTGCGATCCTCGTTGTATCCGCTGCAGACGGTCCGATGCCGCAAACCCGTGAACACATTCTGTTGGCTCGTCAGGTAGGCGTGCCGTACATCGTTGTGTTCCTCAACAAAACCGATATGGTTGACGATCCGGAATTGTTGGAATTGGTCGAAATGGAAGTTCGCGAATTGCTCTCCAGCTACGAATTCCCGGGCGACGAAATCCCGATCGTAAAAGGTTCCGCATTGAAAGCAATCGAAGCTGCAACCGCAGGCAAACCGATTACCGATCCCGCATTCGCTCCGATTCTTGAGTTGATGAAAGTCGTAGACGAATACATCCCGACCCCGCAACGTCAAACGGACAAACCGTTCTTGATGCCGGTAGAAGACGTATTCACCATCACCGGTCGTGGCACCGTTGCTACCGGTCGTGTAGAACGTGGCGTATTGAAGATGGGCGACACGGTTGAAATCGTCGGTCTCGAAGACAAAGCACGTTCCACCGTTGTTACCGGTATCGAAATGTTCCGTAAACTTTTGGACGAAGCACAAGCCGGCGACAACATCGGCGCATTGCTGCGTGGTATCAACCGTACCGATATCGAACGCGGCCAGGTATTGGCAAAACCGGGTTCGATTCATCCCCACAAACATTTCACCGCTCGCGTGTACGTATTGACCAAGGAAGAAGGTGGCCGTCATAGCCCGTTCTTCAACGGTTATCGTCCGCAGTTCTACTTCCGTACGACCGACGTTACCGGAACCATCAAACTGCCGGAAGGCACCGAAATGGTTATGCCGGGCGACAACGTCGATATGGAAGTAACCCTGATCACGCCTATCGCTATCGAACAAGGTCTGCGCTTCGCTATTCGTGAAGGCGGCCACACCGTTGGTAGCGGCGTTGTCAGCACCATCATCCAAGACTAATCGTCTCATACAAAAAAGCATTGCTTCGGCAATGCTTTTTTCTTTTGCTGTTTTTCGAATACGGAAAGGGACTTTCAAGGCGAAAGGGGCAGGATCCGGCAGGATCGAGATGTTGCTGCGCAAAACCAAGAGGCAAAAAAAGAAAATCCGGCGAATCGGTTTGGGAAAGACGGTGCCGACCCAAAACGCGTTTCGTCGGAAACAATGGACAATAGGGGCTAAGCCCTTTTGCAGAATTTAGAAATCTTTTCGGGAAAGAAAACTAAGTTTCGCTTTGCAGCAAAGTCAGGATCCGTTGCTTTACGGCATTCTGTGTTGCGGCATCCTTGCCGCCCTGAGAGATATAATCCGCAACTTTAGCATAGGGCTGAATGTAAATCTCGTGCATGGGCTGCACCGTGGTACGGAACTGCTCCAGAACGCTTTCTCTGGAACGGCCTCTTTCGTGCATGTCCCGCCGCAAACGCCGTTGCAGACGAATCTCTTCCGGTTCGTCCACAAACACCTTTACGTCAAACATATCGGCAATCCGCGGCAGGCAAAACAATAAAATTCCGTCCACAAAAATAATATCTTTGGGCAATACGTCCGTATAACCGGCCCGCAGGTGTACGGTAAAGTCGTAGAGGGGCAAAGAAATGTTTTTTCCCTGCTTCAGACGCAACAGATCCCGCTGCATCAGGTCAAAGTCGACGGAATCCGGATGGTCGTAGTTGACCTTGACCCGTTGCTCATACGTCAGATCGTCGTTGGATTTGTAATAGTTGTCGGAAGACAGCATCATCGCACGTTCGCCGAAAAAGTGGCAAAGACTTTTCGCAAAAGTTGTTTTTCCGCTGCCGCTTCCGCCGCAGACGCCAATCAGCAGACTCATGGTAGTTCTCCTTTGGTATCGTCTGTTTCTTTATACCATATTTCGGGGCAAAAGTAAACGGGAGAGCCCAAAAGAATCTTCTTTTTTCAAAGGACGTGTCGCAACTTGATTTTTGGGGCAAAATGAAGTATACTACACCGGAACCAATCGGGAGGTATCGTATGAAAATTAAGAATATGGAATTTTCAACCGTGGTAAACCTGGCAGAACAGGTTGCTTATCAACAAGGGCAGGTCGTCAGCAAAACGTTGGCACAAAACGAAAAAGTCAGCGTGACGCTGTTTTCCTTCGATCGCGGGGAAGAAATCAGTGCACACAAGTCCGAAGGGGATGCCTTTGTCACCTGTTTGGACGGCGTCGGAAGAATCACGATTGACGGAAAACCCTACGTGCTGCGTGCGGGAGAGAGCATCGTGATGCCTGCCGGGCATCCGCATGCCGTGTTCGGGCAAGAACAGTTCAAAATGTTGCTGGTCGTGATTTTTTAGGGGAAGTGCGACTTTCATGGGAGAAGAACGTCGGGACATGCCGGCAGGAAAAACGATGTTGTGGATCGAGGTCAGGAACAGGTTGGCCGCATTGGCAGAGGAAAAGTACCTGCAATTCACGTCGTCTCTCAGCGGAGACGCATCGCTTCTTGCTTTTGGCGTACGGGTACCGCTTGTGCGGGAACTTGCAAAAGAATTGCTGCAAGGCGCACAGGCGGAAGTCTATGGGGAACAACTGAACGAAGCCGCAAAAACGACCCCGTTGTATCGCGAAGAGCGGATGCTGTACGGGATGCTGTTGGGGAAAATACGTTGTACGGAAGAAGAGCGGATTCGTCGTCTGAGGGAGTTTGTTCCGCTTTTGAACTCGTGGGAGACGTGCGACGTATCCGTCGCGTCACACCACTTTTATCAAAAGAATCCACAGTGCTACGTACCGATGCTGCAAGAGTTTTTGAACTCTTCCCGCACTTTTTGCGTGCGCTATGCCATCGTCGTGCGGATGACTTACTATCTGGCGGATCCCTGCGTGGAAGAGACTTTGCGCATTCTGGCGCAAAGTTACCCGCAAACGTATTATATCGACATGGCAATTGCCTGGGCCCTTTCCACGGCATACGTCAAGTACCCGCAAAAAACGTGGGAGTTGCTGCAGTCCGGAAGCATTGCTCCTCGCATCGTAAAAAAAGCGGTGCAAAAATGCTGCGATTCGTTTCGCATTTCCGTCGGGGAGAAACGGCGTTTGCGCGCCTTCCTGCAAGGACGGCAAACGACGGATTGATGTTTT
This sequence comes from uncultured Clostridia bacterium, assembly GCA_934203075.1. GTDB lineage: Bacteria > Bacillota > Clostridia > Christensenellales > CAG-314 > CAKPYT01. The sequence goes on from CAKPYT010000009.1 coordinate 17,244, forward strand.
GCTGCACATTCTTTACATTTGCACCGAAACGTGCTATGCTATGGACGGAGAAATTTGTATATGAAGTATAAAGAATCCGAAGAGATGTATTTGGAAACGATTTTGCGTTTGCAAAAACAAAAAGGGAACGTTCGTTCCAAAGAACTGGCAGAAGCGCTGGGGTATGCAAAGTCCAGTGTTTCGCGCGCCGTAAACCTGTTAAAAACACGCGGCTATCTGACCGTGGCGGAGGATGGGGAGTTGCTCCTGACCGAAGCCGGCCGGCAAAAGGCAGTCAACGTGTTTGAACGCCATACGGTACTCACAAAAATGTTGCTGCATTTCGGTGTGCCGCAAGCCGCCGCAGAGGAAAATGCCTGCATGATCGAGCATGTGATCACACAGGATGTTTTTGTCGCCATCAAAGCTTTTGTGGATCAAAACTGTGAATCCTGACGTGCGTTTGGGAAAAGCAGAAAGCAATACAGAGCAGCCGCAAGGGGAAACGTTGCGGCTTTTTGGTTTTGAAAGCTTTTTAGTGCTTTTTTTGCGTAAAAATCGATAAATTGCTTCAAACCGTTTGACTCCGAGCCGAAAATACACTATACTAAAACCAGTTCGCGGAGGCGAACTTATTTTACCGTGCGGAAGTTCGCTTTTGCGAACTTACAAGCCGGGAAGCGAAATTTTAAAAGGGGCAGTCCCTTTTCTTTTTTGAGGGAAGGTTCGCCGATGCGAACCTCCTGTGCAAAAACCGTTGCACGGTTTCGGCCGGGCGAAGGGGATCGCGGCAGTTGCCGGGAAGAAAAGAAGAAGGAGGCTGTTTTGGGAACGGTTCCGTTTCCGAAGTGAAAATTTCGTTTTGCGGAATCGTGCGGAGAGTAAAAATTGTCAAATACAGGAGGAGGAAACGTGTTAGACAAGGATTTATTCAAGCTGATCGGCGACAATAAAAAGTATGTAGCTGTCAGCGTGGTGTTGCAGGTGCTCAGTTTGGTTGCAAACATTGCAATCACGGCATGCATTTGTCAAACGGTGTATTTGCTTTCCTCGGGGGCACAGCTGGCGTCTGATTGGATTCCGGCCGTCGGTGCTGTGGCGGCAATTCTGCTGCGTGTTGTATGCAGCGTTGCGTCCGGTGACGTAAAGGACGTATTGGGCCGCAGAATCAAAAAGGATCTGCGGGAAAAGGCGTACCGCAAAATTGTAGAACTGGGCATCAAATCGACCGACGAACTCGGCATGTCCGGGCTTACGCAGGTGGGCATCGAAGGGATCGAACAATTGGATTTGTACTTCACTTCGTATCTTCCGCAGTTCTTTTTTGCCATGATTGCGCCTTTCGTAATTTTTGCGATTTGCGTCTGGGTGGATTGGCGCTCTTCTTTGGTGCTGCTCGGCTGTATTCCGCTGATTCCGCTATCCATTCTCGCCGTTTCCCGGTACGCGAAAAAAATCTTTTCCAAATATTGGGGAAAGTACACCGATATGGGCGATTACTTTTTGGATAACGTCCAAGGGCTGAAGGAATTGAAGCTCTTTCAGGCGGATGAAGCGGTGCATAAAAAATTGAACGGCAGTGCGGAAGATTTCCGCAAGGCGACGATGAGTGTTCTGACCATGCAATTGGTCAGCACCACCGTGATGGACACGGTGGCTTACGGCGGTGCCGGCCTCGGCATTGCCATGGCGATTTGCGGCACGATCTTCTGGGGATTGTCTCCGCTTGCCGCGTTGTTCATCACGCTTGTTGCGGTAGAATTCTTCTTGCCGCTGCGTGCCTTCGGGTCTGCGTTCCACGTGGCAATGAACGGCGCCAGCGCCGGGAAAAAACTGAACACGCTGCTGCAACAGAAGGCAACGCCGTGGGGAACGAAAGACGTGCAGGGAACGGAAATCGAGTTGAAAGACGTTTCGTTCTCCTACGATGAACAGCGTGAAGTGCTGAAACACGTGAACATGCAATTTCAAAAGAACCGCATGACGGCAATCGTCGGGGAAAGCGGCTGCGGAAAATCCACGGTGGTAAGTTTGCTTTCCGGGGTGCATCCGGTTACGTCCGGGCAGATCCTCGTAGGGGGTACCCCTTTGCAGGAACTCTCCCGCGAAAGTTGGTACCAATCGCTTGCCGTAGTCAGCTGCAATACCTACGTGTTTAACGAATCTCTGCGGGAAAACTTCCACATGGCAAATGCCTCCGTTTCGGACGAAAAGATTTACGAAGCACTTGCAAAAGTAAATATGGATGAGTTCGTACGGCAGAACGGCGGGCTGGATAAGATCATTTCGGAAGACGCTTCGAATCTTTCCGGCGGGCAAAAGCAGCGGTTGGCGATTGCCATCAGTTCGGTCGGCGACAAGCAGGTATACGTGTTTGACGAAGCAACCAGCAATATCGACGTAGAGTCGGAATCGATCATCATGGAGAATATCCGTGCCTTGGCAAAAGAAAAGAGCGTAGTGCTGATTTCGCACCGTTTGGAAAACGTTGTGCCTGCCGATGAAATTTATTATATGGAAAACGGCGAAGTCAAAGAAAGCGGAACCCACGCAGAGTTGATGAAACAAAACGGCGGGTACGCAAAGCTATATTCCACGCAAAAAGCTTTGGAAAAGGGCTTTGAGGAGGTAGCGAAATGAAAACGGAACAAAAAGCACAAAGAAGCAGTTTCAAAATCATGGCCGGGTTGATTGTGCTTCTCGGCAGTCTGGCCTATATCGTAGTTCTGGCGGTCATTAACGGCAGCCTCGGCTTCCTTACGGCAATGGGCGTAACCGTGTTCGGTTCCCTCGGTGTGGTAAAAGCGTTGGGCGAACCGGTTGCTCTTTCCTATGGGTGGATCATCGGCTTAACCATCGGCTGCGGTCTGATTCGCGGCGGGCTGCGTTATTTCGAGCAATATTCCAACCACTACATCGCATTCCGTCTGCTGGCGGTTTTGCGTAATAAAATTTTCGGAGCCCTTCGCAGACTTTGCCCCGCAAAACTGGAAAATAAGCAAAAGGGCAGCATCATTGCAATGATCACGGCAGATATCGAGACGTTGGAAGTATTCTACGCTCATACGATTTCCCCCGTGTGCATTGCCGTGCTGGTTTCTCTCACGGTATTCTTGGGACTCGGGTTCGGAATTCATTGGTATCTGGCATTGGTGGCTCTTGCGGGATATCTCGTCATCGGGATCGTTATCCCCGCATGCTCTTCCAAAAAATTACAGGAAAGCGGCACCCGGTATCGTGCGGAATTTGCATCGTTCAATGCATACTTCCTGGATAGCATCAAAGGGGTTCGGGATATCGTGCTGAACAACGCCGGGGATCGGCGTGTGGAAGAAGTGAACCAACGCTCCGGCGAATTGCTGGCAGAAACAAAAAAAATGAAACATCGTACCGTGCGGGTAGGCGCGGTTACGGAACTGTGCATCACGCTCTTTGTGGCGGCGGCGATTGTCGTTGGGGTTCTGCTGGTTTCTTCCGGGGAACTCAGTTTAGGCAAAATGATTGTCGCAACGGTTGCGATTTTCGGTAGTTTCGGCCCCGTGCTTGCCGTCTCTGCTTTACCGGGGAACCTGTCTCAGACGTTTGCCGGCGGAGAAAGAGTGCTGAGTCTGCTGGAGGAAAAACCTGCCGTGGAAGAAGTGACCGACGGGAAATGCATCGATTTTGCGGAATTGCAGGTAAAAGACCTTGCGTTCTCCTATGACGGGCAGCAAAAAGTGCTGGAAGACGTGCAAATGCACGTGCAGAAGGGAGAAATCGTCGGCATTGTGGGGGATAGCGGTTGCGGTAAGTCCACGTTCCTGAAACTTTTGCTGAGATTCTGGCAAAAGGACAAGGGCGCCATCGATTATGACGGCACGGACGTAGACGCCGTTGAAACGGCAAGCCTGCTGCAAAACGTCACAATGGTTTCGCAAAGCACTTATCTGTTCCATGATACGATTGCGGAAAACCTGCGCATTGCCAAACCGGATGCAACGCAAAGCGAGTTGGAAGAAGCTTGCCGTATGGCGTCCGTGCACGATTTCATCGTGTCCCTGCCGAACGGTTACGAAACGCAGGTTGCAGCCTTAGGGGATAACCTTTCCGCAGGCGAAAAGCAGCGTATCGGGCTGGCGCGTGCCTTCTTGCGGGGCAGTTCGTTGATTCTGTTCGACGAGCCCACCAGCAACGTGGATAGTATCAACGAGGGCATGATCCTGAGTGCAATGAAACGGCAAAAAGATAAAAAGGGAATCATTCTGGTATCGCACCGCGAATCGACTATGGCGATTGCGGATCGCGTTTACCGTATGCAAAACGGCAAAATGGAGCCGGTAAAATAGCCTCCTCCGATTGGGCGAGGGGAAACTCTTGCCAGTCGAGCGACCGCGGAAACGCGGTCGTTTTTTTTATGTCGGAACTGCTTTTCGTTTTTGGAAGGAGGGCCGGCTGTTTCCAAGAAATCCGGCCAGGCGTGCAAAACGTAAAGAAAGCGTAAAAAGAGCAAAAAAGCAGAGAAAATGCTGTCGATTTGTCCCGTTTTTTACACTTTCCGGCAGTTTTTTTCGAAAAGTTCTTGAGAGGGTATTCACAATTATTCACCCATCGTGTATAATGTATAGGATAAAAACGGGGGAAAAGAAGCCCTTGCGGCCGGCAATGTTTTTTGTTGCAATCCTCCGAAACGAAAAGAGCTTTCCGCAGTGCGGACAGTTCGAAACACGAAAAAACGTTTTGGCAGATAACGGAGGGAGAAATGAAACGGAAGAACGTCCTCTATTTGATTTTACTTTGTGCAATCTCGGCGATGATTTTTGCGGGATGGGCCGTCGTATCGAACACAGGAAACTCCCTGCAAATGGAATTGAATCGGGACGGCACGTCCGGGAAAACACTGGAAATTACGGAAAGTGATTTTGTACCGGGCGAAGAAAGAACCTACGAGTTGAAATTAGTCGGCGGCGAGGGAGCCTACGATTTTACGTTGAGTTTTCGGCAAAAAGAGAGCGGCACCTTGCAGAACTATCTGTACGTGACGGTGAAAGCGGGCGACGTGCAGCAAAAGAAATCGCTGCGGGAACTGCTTGCGGGGGAAACCCTTCGGTTCCGCAGTGATGCGGATGTTCTCGTCCTCACGTATTCGATGCCGAAGGAAGTCGGTAACGAGGCACAGGGGGCGGTTGCGTCCTTCGACCTGACGATTACCGCAGCAAGGGGAGCCGGAGATGAAGCAGACGCTTAAAAAAGCTTTCCGCATCGTATCGGACGTATTGCTTTTTCTGTTCGTTGCGGTCTGTGCCTTTTGTGTGGTGCTTACCGTTTCCTCCAAGCGCAACGAGGACGGTTCCGCACAGTTTTTGGGCTATCGGTTGCTGTTTGTGCAATCCGCTTCGATGGAGCGCTGCGAGGAAACCTGGGAAGAAGTACAAAAATATCGTGTAAAAGATTTGCCTACGGGCACGTGTATTTTCGTACAGACCGTGCCGGAGGATGCAAAAGAGAAAGAGGCGTGGATTCGTTCTTTGCAAGTGGGGGATGTCGTAACGTTTCGGTATGTCGTCGGGCAGCAGGAAACGATTACGCACCGCATTGTGTCTTTGCGGGAGGACGGTGCGCACTACTACGTTTCGCTGCAGGGGGATAACCGTACCGAAGGCACGACGCAGCAGGTGTTCGACGCCTTTGCGGAGGACAGCCCGAATTATATCGTCGGAAAAGTGATCGGGCAAAGCCTCTTTTTGGGCAGGATGATTTCTTCCCTCAAGACGCCTGCCGGAATTGCGTTGATTGTTCTGTTGCCTTGTCTGTTTATCATTTCGCTGGAAGTTTCGCGCATTGTCGGTGCGCTGAAGGAATCCGGAAAAAGAGAGTCGGCAGAGCAACTGGAAAAAACGAAAGAGATAGAACAACTGAAAGAGCGTCTTGCCGCCTTGCAGCAGGAGGTTCTCGAAAAACAGAATAGCGGAAAACGCTGAAGGAGAGGAGTATGCAAACAGCAATCATTGTCTTTATGGTTTTTGCAACGCTGATCGGTCTATTTTCGGTAGGCCTCACCGTAGCGGATCTTGTGAAAGAACGCAAAGGCGAGAAAGCCTCCGGCGAAAAGGCCGAGCCGGAAGAAAAGGCGGAACAACCGAAAAAGAGCGAAGAACCTTTGTCTGCAAAAGAAGAGGAGAAAGAGGCGCCGCTTTCGGAACTTGCCGCAACCGTTGCAGGGATGGACGGGCAGGCGGTCGTTTTTGCAAAAACGATTGGCGAAACGTTGGAAGAAAAGTACCTGAAACTTTCGAAAGACGAAAAGCGCTACTACGACGAAATCGTAAAGCACGCTGCGGCTATCGAGGGTAGTAAACGGGTGAAAAACACCAGATACGAGGAGTACAAACTCGGCAACAGCCGTTTGGTGCGTGTCTTAATCAAACGCGGAGTGATCGTTTGCGAATACCTGATGCTGAACGAGAACTTCAAAAAGTATCTGGACGAAAACAAGGTGAGCGTCAAACAGGCGCCGACGACACTGAAGGTGACGGACGAAGTTTCTTTGCAGGTGGCCAAAGACGGTATTGATATTTCGAACCGGATCATTGCCGAAGAAAAAGCCTATAAGAAGGAACTGGCAAAGATGCGTCGCCGTGCAAAGAAAAATACAGAGGAGGCCTGACATGAAACGGATTAAAACGTTGATTTGCGCGTGCCTTGTGCTGATGTTTTGCGTCGCGACGATCGCCGTGGGAACGTATGCCTTGTTCAGTGATTCCGCAACGGTTTCGAATCATCTGCAGGCAGGCACGCTGGAGGCACAGCTGAAACGAATCGAAGGCGAAAAAGCGCTTTTGGATGCCAACGGAACTCTGCAGCGTACTACGCTTGCCGAAAAGGATTTTTCGGGGGAAACTTCCGAAAACATTTTTGGCCTTGCCTCTTCGGATTTGTTTGTGCCGAGCAGTTATTGCAGTGCAAAATTGCAATTGAAAAACAACGGCAGCATTCCGTTTTTGTATACCGTGGCAATTCGGTTGAACGGGCAAAGCAACGCCTTGGCGCAACAGCTGAAGGTGTATGTAAACGGGGAAGCGAAAGGAAAGCTTGCCGACTACGCAGAGGAAGGAAAATTGCTCGGGGCCTCGCTTGGCAAAGGGCAATCCGTAGAGTTTACCGTTAAGGTAGAATTTGAATCCACCGGAACGAACGAAGCGCAAGGCGCCTCGGTGGATTTCGATTTATTGGTTACTGCAGTGCAGCAAACGATGGAATAAAAGGAGCAAACAGCGATGAAATCAACAACTAAAGTGTGGTGGACCGCTCTTGTCGGCATCCTTCTGTGTTTCTGTTTGATGATAGGCTCCACCTTCGCATTGTTTTTATCCGAAAAGGAAGAAAACATCACCATCAATTCCGGTAAAGTGGAAGTCTTTACCACAGTGGAAAACATAAAAACAAAACAATTGGGCAGCGAGTACCTTGCGGGAACGGATCATCTGTCAAACGGCAGTGCGCAAATCGAGGGCAATACCATTGCTTTGCAGCGGCTGATCCCGGGGGACGGAGTTTCGTTCGATCTCGTGATGCGCAACGAAAGTAACGTCGGTGTGAAGTATCGCCTCGGGTTCGAGGTGGAAACACCTGCAAACGAAACGGAAGAAAACAGCAAAAAACTGTTTTCCGGCTTGCAGTTCCGTGTGGAAGAGCAGGACGTCGCTGGCATCGTATACTACCGCTCGGCCTGGAAAGTGTGGGAGGACGGCTCGTTAAAGCAAACCGTAGTACTGGAATTGCCGGAATCGGCGGGAGCAGAGTATATGGACTTGTCCACCCTTGTGCGTTTTTCCGTGGAAGCGGTGCAGGGCAATGCCGACGTGACGGAAGGAGAAATCGTGCGTCGCTACGAGCAGGGCACGACAGAGCCGGTGGACGGGGTCGTGCAGTTGGAAGCGGCCGGCGTAAAAGTGCAGGCTCCGGCGGAAGCGTTTGAAACCGGCACAAAGGAAGTTTCTCTTACAGTGGAAGAAAAGCCGGAATCGACTTCCGGGGTAGCGTTCCGTCTGGAGGGGACGAAAGCAAGATTGTTCGATATTCGCTTGTCGAACGTTTCCGAAGCGTATACGGGCGGAGCAATCCGGATTGCCGTGCCGGTGGAAAAAGAAGTGGAGAATCCGGAAGTTTATTGCGTAACCGGGGGCGCTCTGCAGGTATATTCCGCCGGGTGCGAACAAATCGACGGAAGGTTCTACGTCGTATTTTCCACATCGCAGCCGGCAGAGTATGTTGTGGCAAGTAAAGTCGCAATGCTGGTAAACGATAACGGCACGCTGACGGCTTACGGAAATGCAGACGAAGCGGTCGGTGCGGTCAATGCAGCAGAAGGGGCCGTCTCCGCCACGGTGGTGAATTCCTCGAAACTGTCGCAGCAGACGGAAATCACCAATGCAAACGCCACGATCGATTTCAACGGAAATATCGTGACGGATCAAACCGGAAACCTTTTGAATACCTCTTCGGCAACCGCAAAAGGACTGCCGGCAATGCATGGAGATTCGTGCGGCTGGCAGACGATGGAGGACGCGTTGGAGCAGGCGGTAAGCGGCGAAACCATCACGTTGCTGCAAAACGTCTCCTGGACGAAAACCAACAACTACACGCATGAGGGACTGGTTGCGGATAACGTCACCGTCGATCTGAACGGTCACACGATGGAAGTTTGCGAAGTGATGAGTTTATCGTATCACAAACATAACTATATCACGGCAGAAAACTATGCTGAATACGGAGTAGGCGAAGAATATATCGGCTACCTGCTCGGCATCGATGCCTACGGACGAACCGTCACTTTGAAAAACGGTACGTTGTCCTTTACGGGCAACGCGCGCCTGCGGTTCGATTATCAAAAAGACGAGGCGGATTCCAGACCTTTGGCAACGTTCGAAAACGTGAACTTCGTAGGAGAAAATAACCAAAGTGTTCTGCAAACGTACAGCAACGGCGCAACGAACCGTCCGCAGTTCCGTTTTGTGAATTGCAGTTGGAGCAACGCCTCGATGGAATTCGGCAGCGCCAGCGGGCAATATGCGTACGACGTTTCTTTTGAGGGCTGCACACTGGAAAGCACGGTCGGCCTGTCCAACGGCAAGGGGCTGGTGAATTTCGGCCACGGCATTCTCGGCACGGTTGCCGTCAAAGAGACTTCGTTCAGCTATACCACCAAAGGGAATTGGTGTTACGCACTCTGCGTGAACGGGCAAGGCGCCGTTTCGATGGAAGCAACGAACGTTCGCCTGAATGCCGTTTACGCCACCGACGTAACCTCGGGCGGACAATTCGTCAACAGTGATGCCAACGTGTATTTCACAAAAGCGGACGGCTGCGAATGGATCGTTAACGGAACAGCCATGACCCCCGTTCTGGAAGCCGACGAAAGCGGTTCTTCCAGATTGACCGGTTGGGCAGATGCACAATAGAGGGGAGGAAAAGAATCCTATGAAACGAAAAAATGTTTTCATCAGTGCGTTGCTGGGCATAACGCTGTGCCTGGTTCTGATGGCGGGGGCAACGTTTGCATTGTTCCTGACGGAATCGCACGTCGATGCGGGATTGACGACCGGTAAAATCGAACTGAAAGCGATGGTCTCTGCAGTGGAAGTGTATTCTCCGTCCTGGATCGGCGAAGACGGTTCGATTCTGGACCCGACAAACGGCGCAAATACAGAAACAAATACCTTTAAAAACGGCGGGAGTGCCACAGTGGATGCTTCCGGACAGACCTTGGCACTGCAAGGTGTTTCGGGAGGGGATCAGGCAACGTTCACCCTGTCAGTAAAAAATAACAGCACCATCCACATTCGTTATCGTGTCGTTTTGCAGTGTCAGACGCCGAACGGCATTGCGGAAGAGGAATCCAAATTCCTGTTCAGCAAATTGAACGTTACGTATGCGGGCGCTACCCGCAGCGGCATTGTTTACTACGCTTCCGAGTGGAAAGACCTCGCGGCACAGGCGGAAATTGCGGATGAAACCGTTTCCGTCGCGTTGCCGGCAACGGCGGATGCTGCCTGCTTCGGCAAAACAACCGCTTTGCGTTATTCCGTCGAAGCGGTGCAAAGCAACGTATTGACCACGGGGACGGAAGAGGTTCGTTACTATACCGTAACGGAAGAACCCGTCACCGGTTCGGACGTGGTGCTGGAAAACTCCATGGGCGGCGGAAACGTGCGCGTGGTTGTTCCTGCAGACGCAGTGGAGGCAAGTGCATCTTCTTTACAGTTGACGATTGAACAAGTGGAAGAAACTTCCGCAACCGGCGTGCAGGTCAAAGCGGACGAATTGGCAACCTATTATGAAGTGAAAGTCCACGGAGCAACCGAAGCGACCGCTGCCAACCCCTTCCAGTTGGGGATGTTCATCGGCAAGCAGTTGCAGGACGTGGTACTGTATCATAAAGGCGAAGCAATGACCAGAAACGATACGGCGACTTCGGTGGAAGAACTTGCCGCAAACGAATTTTTCTACGACGCAACAAGCGGCTACGTATACGGCAAAACGCTTTCGTTCAGTCCGTTCGACGTAGTTTGCCTCATGCCGAAAGCAATGGTCGGTTCGGTCGCCTATTACGATAAAGACAGTGCGCAGCAAGCGGTGGACGCGGCTCGCCTTGCGAACGAAACGTCCGAACAAAAAACGGAAATTATCATTTACTACTACGAAGCTACGGTCAACGGTAAAAAATACGTGTCCGCAGATGCGGCAAACGAGGCTGCAGATGGCAGCGAAGTGGTCGAAAACGTCGCGGCCTATCTGGTTCGCCTGAACGGCAAAGGGTATTTCGACTTGGAAAAAGCGATGACAGACGCAAAGAACGACTCTGTCATTCAGTTGGTGAAGGACGTTAAACTGAGCTCTCCTCTGTTGTTCTTTAAGGTAAGATCCACCGTAACTCTGGATTTGAACGGCAAAACGCTCTCTTCCGATGCGGCAAGAGCAGTGGAACTGAAAGGCGGTACGCTGGTCGTGAAAAACGGTAACGTTCTGGCGACAAACGAAGCGTTCAAAGTGCTGGGAACAACGGCGAGACCCACCAAACTCGTGTTGGAAGAATCGCTGAACGTCGTTTCCGAAACGGATTGCTGTATTTATATTTACGGCCTCGGTTCCGAAGCGGAAACGAGCGCGAATTTGCATTCCAAAGGCGTATATGCACCGATTCAGGGGCAGGGCTCTAAGGGCAACGGCGTAAAAGCCATTACCGTAAACGGCGGTAACATTCTGGCGGATTCCGGCGCGGCAATCTATCTGCCGAACAGCGGTGTTTACACCTTTAACGGTGGTGTGATTTCCGGCGACGGAGCCTTGTACGTGAAATGCGGCACGCTGAATATTAACGGCGGCAAGTTTATCTCTACCAAGGCAGAAAGAACGGAGTATACCTATAACGGCAACGGTTGCGATCTCACGGGGGACGCGGTTATCATCGACGCATGCGATTATCCCGCACAGAACCCGATCGTCAACATCACGGGCGGCGAATTTGTCGTGACGGCAAGCGGATGCTCCGGCATTGCCTACTATCGCAGATATTGCGACCAGACGGCAACCATCACCAACACGACGCAGCAAGAAATCACGGAAACGAAAATCCACGACTATGTAAACGGTGTTTGCAGCAAGTGCGGGGAAGTGCAGGAAGGGCTTGAGGCTGTCGTCGGGGAAGGAACTTCGGCAAAAGCCTACGCAACGTTGGCAGAAGCCGTGGCAAACGCCGGCGGAACGGTCACGATCAAACTCATGCAGGATGTGACCCTTTCGGAATGCCTCTCGATTGCGGACGAAACCAAAGAAATCACGTTAGACCTGAACGGTAAAAAAATTCATGCAACCGCATCCAAGGCAATCGAATTGAACGGAGGCACTCTGACGCTGAAAAACGGTTCGATCGAAGCGGAAGAAGCCGCCCTGCGCGTCATCGGAGACGGCGCGGACGGGCAGGCAGTTGCCAGCAAAATGGTTCTGGCGTCGGATCTGAACGTTCGGTCGAACAGCATGTATTGCGTGTTTGTGCGGGGGCCGGGTGCGGAACTCGTAACGGCGGCAAATCTCACGAACGATTCCGTTTATGCAACGATTCAGGGGAACGGCCAAGCAAAATATGCCGTAAAATCCATCACGATTACCGGCGGTAAAATCGAAAATCTCAAAAACGCGGCAATGTATCTTCCGAACGGCGGGGAAGTGAATATCTCCGGCGGGGAGATTGTCGGTTCCTCCGCACTGTATCTGAAGAGTGGCATCGTAACGATCACGGGCGGAAAATTCGTTGCCACCAAGACCCCGGCAGAGGACTATCAATATAACAGCAACGGAGCCAACATCACCGGCGACGCCGTAGTGATCGATGCATGCGGTTATCCGGGCGGAAATCCGCAGGTGACGATTCGCGGCGGAGAATTTATCGCGGCAAGTGAAACGGCAAAAGGGATTGCGTACTACAGCTACAAGGGCAACGAAGCGACCATTGTAAACGAAACGCAGTATGAAATTGTAAAGTGCGAGGTAGGCGCTTAATTCCAACGCCCGAAGGAAACAATTCCGCAAAACGGAAGATCTTCCGAAAGCATTTCCCGGGGCGCTGCAAAATTCTCGCACCGGGCGAAATAAAATCGTTTCGGATAAAACGACCAAAGAAAAGGAGAACGCATAGCGTTCTCCTTTTTTCTTTTGCGTTCTTTCCGAAAGCGTTCTTACATGGGTGAAAATTCTTTTCTGCCCGCTTCCGAAGCACAATTCTTTCGGGAAACGATTTGTTTTCGAAAACGTAACGTACTAGTTCGTTTCGGCTTTTTCGTGTTGTTCTTTGCTGGCTTTAACAAAAGCAACGAACAGCGGATGCGGATGCGTGGGGCGGCTTTTCAGTTCCGGATGGAACTGAACGCCCAAAAAGAAGGGGTGATCTTTCACTTCGATCGTTTCCACAATGTTTTTTTGTTCTTCCGTACCGGAGACAACCAACCCGCATTTTTCCAAAGCCGCACGATATTCGTTGTTAAACTCGTAACGGTGACGATGTCGCTCGCTTACCGTCGGTGTGCCGTATGCTTTTTGCATCAAGGTGCCGTCTTTTACGTTGCAGACGTAGGCACCCAGGCGCATTGTTCCCCCCTTGGATTTGTTTTGCTGATCCGGCATCAGATCTATGACGCAATGCGGAGCGTTTTCATCAAACTCGCGTGAGGTTGCGTCGGCGAGGCCGAGCACGTCTCTTGCATATTCAATGACGGCGATTTGCATCCCCAGACAAATGCCAAAATAGGGGATTTTGTGCATACGCGCATACTTGCATGCCAGAATTTTCCCTTCCGTTCCGCGCTGCCCGAAGCCGCCGGGGACGAGAATTCCGTCTGCGTTTTTCAAAATACGTTCGGCAGCCTGATCGCTGTCGATCGTTTCGGATTCGATCCAATGCAGTTTCACATGGCAGCCGTTTTCATAACCCGCGTGGTTCAACGCTTCCACGATCGAAAGGTAGGAGTCCCTCAGTTTGCAGTATTTTCCGACGATCGCGATGTTCACGTCGCCTTTGCGTTCACGCATTTTAGCGAGCATGGCGTCCCATTCCGAAAAATCGATGGGGCGTGCGTCCATCCCGAGTTCGCGCAGGGCAATGGCATCCAGTTTGCGTTCAAACAGATCGTGCGGGCAATCGTATAAATCCGGCAGGGTAACGTCGTTGATGACGCAATCCGGCTTGACGTTGCAGTGCATGGCGATTTTTTCCAGCAGGGCTTCTTCCAGGGCGGTATCCGAACGGGCAATGATAATGTTGGGGCGAATCCCCAAACTTTGCAGTTCTTTTACGGAGTGCTGCGCCGGTTTGCTTTTGTATTCTTCCGAACCGGTGATGTACGGAACCAAACAAACGTGAATAAACAGGCAGTTCTCCAGGCCGACTTCCAAAGAGAATTGGCGAATGCTTTCGATAAAGGGCTGACTCTCGATGTCGCCGATGGTCCCGCCGATTTCCGTAATGAGAATATCCGGCCGGTTGGTTTCTACGTTGCCGCGGATGAATTCTTTAATTTCGTTGGTGACGTGCGGAATAATCTGAACGGTTTTTCCCAGGTACGCACCCTGACGTTCTTTCGTCAGGACGTTCCAATAAATTCTTCCGCTTGTGATGTTGGAAAAGCGATTCAGATTGATATCGATAAACCGTTCGTAGTGTCCCAGGTCCAGATCCGTCTCCATGCCGTCGTCCGTCACGAAAACTTCACCGTGTTCGTTCGGATTCATCGTGCCGGGGTCAACGTTCAGATACGGGTCGAATTTTTCCACAAAAATGTTGTAGCCCCGCATCTTTAATAGCCTGCCCAAACTTGCCGCAACAATGCCTTTGCCTAAACCGGAAACGACTCCGCCGGTTACGAAAATGTACTTGGTCATCTCTCTGCTCCTCCGTATCACACCGTAAAAGTAAAAAAAGAGTTTTTTTTTGAGGGAACAGCCTGGCTCCTCGCAAAAAAACTCTATCTGTAAATTTAACTTTGCAATCATAGCACAACGCGGCCCCGATTGCAAGTTTTTTTGCGAAATTTCAGAAAAAAAGGAGTGCGATTTTTCAACGCACCTTTGGATTTTCCCCGAAGCGCCGGAATCGGGCGGCGGACAGGAGGGAGGAATCTGTCTCCGGATGGGAAAATTTCGTTTTCTTGTGCCGCAGCCGAGCGCAGAGGGCGGAGTTTCGGGTGAAGGGCAGAGGCGAAAGCGCAGGACGGGAACAGGGGACGGGGAAAAATAAAAAACGGAACCGCAGGGAACGGTTCCGTTTTCGTTATTTTGTTTGCTCAGCGAGAGGATCCGTCTCCCGGGAGTTCGCACCCTTCGTACAGGTACAGATGTTCCGGCAGAGGTTTCCAATGGTTCACGTGCAAACGGTGCATTTCCTGTACTACAAAATCCAGTTTGCAGACGATGGGTTCCTCCGGAAAGAATTCAAAATACTCGCCCTGCACGTATAGGGCAAAGCAAGCCGTGTTGATGTTCTGAATCAGTCGGTAGTGGTCGTTGTAGGATAAATCGAACCGGCAGGGAATGCCGTTGCGCACTCCGTCAAAGTGGATCCCCGTATGGTCCGCCGTGAACGTTCCTTCCCCGACGATTTCCGTAGAGCGATGTTTGCCTCGCACCAGGCGGTAATCCGGAATGTTGCCGATTTTCATTTTTCCGCCGAAGGAGTAGTTCGGATCCGCACGGATTTCCCGAATGACGTGTTGTCGTTCCCACAGAGCCCAAGCCGAAGGGCTTTCCGGCAGAAAGTCGATTGTGCGGTTCGGAATCAGTTCCAGATAGCGGTTCATCGTCAGTTCCAGGCCGCAATGCCGGCATCTCAAAACGTCTCCCTCGCCGATCATTTGGAATTCCGTTCCGCAGTCCGGGCATTGATAGCAAACCTCGTGCAGGTGTTCGCAACCCTTTCCGTGGGTGTTCCACTCGTAGCGATGCTCTTTCTGCCAAAGGTATTCGTCGTGAGAAACAGCCGTTTGCACGGTCTCCTCGATTTGCAAAGGAGTGAGGGTTTTCAACTGTTCCGTTGAGAACATCTTCCGCACGATGACTTCCGTCTTTCCGCCGCTGCGATTGTAGGGGGAGTAGACGGGTGCGGCAAGGCCCTGCCCGTGAAATTCCATAAAGTATACGGGAAGGTTTGCTCGTTTCACCAGTTTGCCGAGGCCGGAAATGATTCGTTCGTTGTATCCGGTGACGGAAGCCAATCCTTCCGGAGCCAAAGCGGGGCTTCCCCCTTGGCCGACAATGGAGAGAATGGCTTTGATGCCGAAATAGTCCACACAAAAGTTCTTTTTCGGCAGGATATGCATAATTTTGAACAAAAACGCTAAATGACTGCGGAAAAACTCGTTGTATTCCGCCACCATGGAGTAGCGCATAGGGTAAGTTGCCCTGGAAACGAAGGCGTGGTCCAATCGGGAAAGATGATTCCACAACAGAATGCACGGCCCCTTTTCTTTGCGGGGATCGTCCCGATAAATCACCTCTGGGTGATATTTTTTTAATCCGATTTTTCCCATCACAAGGTGATAAATCCAATTGAAAAATCGGTTTGGCGGGCGATACTCCCGTTTGATCAGTTTTTCTTGCAGGGTTGGTTTTTGTTTTTTCATAAAACTCCGTTCGCGAAACCTCCGTGCGAAAACGAGGGAAAGCGATTGGTTTTATTGTAGCAGTCGCGGAAAGAAAAGTAAAGGGATTTGCCGGAAAAACCGCAGGGAGAAAGGCAGCGCAGGGCAGGCGCGTTTCTTTGAAAAAAATCAGAAAATCACGGAGTCTTCCCGGAAGAGCGGCTGCCGCACAGACGAAAAGAAAGCGTAAGAAAGGGAACGGAAACGATTGCGCGATTTTTGCGTTTAATGCTATAATACTTCCGTTCGAAAAGGGAAAGAAAGGGTAAAAAGGCGCAACCGAAAAGATCTGCCTTTCTGCCGGCGTTCGGTTTTCCCCCGGATCGGGGGCGTCCGGCAGAAGTTTTCCTGCAAGTTCGGGCAAGGATCCGTAAAAGGCAAGAAGGAGTTCGGTTCATGACGTATTCTCTTGGGATGTTGGGCACAACGGCTTTGTCGTTGCTTGCGTTACTACTCGGAAAGGCAATCAAATCCAAGGCGAAGCTGTTGCAGCGGCACTACATTCCGGCGTCGGTCATCGGCGGGTTGATAGTGGCCGCAGTTTTGTTTGTTCTGCATCAAACCGGGGTATTGGTGTTTACGTTCGATACGACAATTCAGAACGTGGCAATGATGTTGTTTTTTGCCTCCGTCGGGTACACGGCCAGTTTAGGCGGGTTCCGGCGCGGTGGAAAAAGCCTGTTTGTTTTGGCTGCGGTCGTTTCCGTTTCGATCGTTCTGCAGGATTTGATCGGCGTCGGGCTTGCACAGGCCTTTGGCGAAAATAAACTGCTCGGTTTGCTGCTGGGCAGTGCGTCTCTTGCGGGCGGACACGGTACGGTTTCCGCCTGGGGCACGGCGTTGGAGGAACTCGGTGCCGCGAACGGCTCCGTTCTCGGGTATGCTGCCGCGACCTACGGCATGATTGCCGGCGGAGTGGTCGGGGGGCCTTTGGCAAAAGAGCTTTTTCAACGAAAATGCAAGGGGCAGGGAAGCAGCGCCCGGCGGGAAGCCGATCAGCCGGTCGAAATGCGGGTAGAAAAACTGCTGGAAATTTGCATCGTGCTTTTTGTGTGCTGCGGCATGGCAGAAGTCAGTACGCCGCATTTAACGAAATTGCTGCATCTCATAAGTGAAAATCTGAAATTTCCCACCTATATTCTGGCAATGATTTATGCCGCCGTTGCGCGGAACCTGTTAGATGCCGTCGCAAAGAGGCGCAACGTTTTGCATCTGCCGGTGGAAGAAAACCGAGCAGTGGGCGAAATTTCGTTAAACGTGTTTCTGGCCATCGCCATGACCACGCAGGATTTAACGGTACTGACGCATTTGCACACTTCCACTTTGCTGTTTTTTGTAACGTCTATGGCGGTGCAGACGGTGGCTGTCGTGTTGTTTGTGCGTTTTCTCACCTTCCCGGTGATGAATCGCGTCTGCGACAGTACGTACACCGCAACGGTGGTGTGTGCGGGGCAGGCGGGGTTCTCGCTCGGGTCCACCGCAACGGAAATGGCCAATATGGATGCGTTCAGTATGGTGCACGGCACGTCCGAACAGGCAGAACTGATTGTCCCTTTGGTGGGCGCCGTGTTTTTGGATTTTGTCAACGCCGTGGTACTTTCCGCCTTTTCCGGAATTTTCGGCTGATGTCGTTTTGCCCTGCTCCGGCAGGGCTTTTCTTTCGAGTGGGGCGAAAAGTCTCTGCGTTTGATCCTGTGTTTCTTGCGGGCAGAAAGGGACTCGGTTCTTTTGAAATATCTGCAATACGGCACGAAAGCGCATAGACAATCCACCGAGAATATGTTAAAATAAAAATATGACTACCATCTCGCAAAGCGTTAAAAACGAAATTATCAAAAATTGCGACGGATTGCCTGCTTGTTGTAAGCGGGCGTTCTTGTCTGCCGCGATTCGTGCGGCCGGCAGTCTGGAAATTTCGCGGGACGGCATGGGCTTTTCGATTCTGAGTGAAAACGCCGCGTTTGTCCATTTTTGTGCCAAACTGCTAAAAACGCTTTATGCGGCGGATTGCGAAATCGAGGCGGAGCGTAACGCTCTGTCGCAGAAGATGCAATACACGCTTTCGGCAAAAAAGATGCAGGACGCCTTGCAGGACGTCGGTATTTTATATGAAGATGCAGAAGGGTATCGGCAGATTCTGCCGGGGGCAAACCCTTCCGTCGTTGCGAAGGAGTGCTGTGCCAGAACTTTTTTGCGCGCCTATTTTGTGGGTTCCGGCATGGTAGAACTGCCGGAGTCCGCCGAGAAAGACGGCTATCATCTGCAAATGACTACGCAAACGGAGGAAATGGCGCATAGTTTGCAATCCCTGTTTGCCTATTTCCGCCTGTCTGCCAAAATCGTTTCCAGAAAGCATCAGTACGTGGTTTATTTTAAGGATAGCGAAATCATCAGCGACGTGCTTGCGTTTTTCGGCGCAAACCGCGGGGTTATGAAATTGCAAAACATCATTGCGGAACGCTCCGTGAGGAATTTAAGAAATCGTCAATCCAACTGTATCTCTGGCAATATCAGTAAGTCTGTGGATGCTTCTGTCCGTCAGGTACGCGCCATCGAAACGCTGCAGGAGAAAGGCGGTCTGGATCGGCTGGGCGAAAAATTGAAAGAAATTGCTCTTTTGCGGCTGGCGAACCCAACGGCAAGTCTGGATGAACTCTCCGCACTGTGCCGGGTAAGCAAAAGCGGCGTCAACCACCGCTTGCGAAAGTTGGTTGCGCTTGCCGAAGAAGCATCGCCGCCGAAAGAAAAGGAAGAAAAGTAAGGAGGAAACAAACGAATCATGCCGTTTACGCATTTACACGTGCATACCGAATACAGCCTGTTGGACGGAGCCGCCAGAATCGACCGTTTGTTTCAGCAATGCAAAGCCCTCGGGATGGATTCCGTCGCCATTACGGACCACGGAAATATGTTCGGCGTCTACGAGTTCTACACCAAGGCAAAAAAAGCGGGGATTCACCCCGTTCTCGGGTGCGAAATGTACGTGGCGCGCGATCACTTGGGCAGAGGCGGCCACTACAGCGATAATAAGCCTTTTCACCTGGTGCTGCTGGCAAAAACGCAGCAGGGGTACAAAAACCTCGTTAAGCTGGATTCTTTGGCTTACCTGGAAGGCTTCTATTATAAGCCGCGCATCGATTTTCAACAATTAAAGGAACATCACGAAGGACTCATCTGCCTTTCGGCCTGCCTGGCAGGGGAATTGCCGAAACTATTGGTGGATGATCGCTACGACGAGGCAAAAGCGTTGGTGATGCAGTATAAAGAACTGTTCGGAGAGGACTACTATCTGGAATTGCAAAATCACGGTCTGCCGGAACAACTCAAAATCAATCCGATGCTGATTCGCCTTTCCAAGGAATGCGGGGTGGAGCTTGTCGCAACGAACGACGTGCATTACATCGAAAAGAAAGACAGTCTCGCGCAGGACGTTCTGGTTTGCGTGCAGACGGGAAAACTGCTTTCCGACCCGAACCGCATGAAATTTTCTACCGACGAGTTTTATTTCAAATCGCCGGAGGAAATGGCAGAACTGTTTCAGGCCGTACCGGAAGCGATCGAAAACAGTTACAAAATCGCACATCAATGCAACGTCGTGCTGGAGCGCAACAATGCATTGATTCCGAAATACGTGCCGGAAACGGGGCAAACCCCTTATGAGTTTTTGAAAGATCTGGTGGAAGAAGGCTTGCGCAAAAAATACGATGTCATCACGCCGGAAGTGCGCGAACGTGCGGATTACGAACTGGGCATCATCAACAAAATGGGGTTTGTGGAGTATTACCTCATCGTGTGGGATTATATTCACTATGCCGAAAGCCAGGGGATTCCCGTCGGGCCGGGGCGCGGAAGCGGTGCCGGCAGTATCATTGCGTATGCCATCGGCATTACCAAAATCGAGCCGCTGCGCTTTAACCTGCTGTTCGAACGGTTCCTGAACCCGGAACGCGTCAGCATGCCGGATTTCGACGTGGATTTTTGTGTCGATCGCCGCGGGGAAGTGATCGATTACGTCATCCGGAAATACGGCAAGGATAACGTTGCACAAATCGTGACGTTCGGCACCATGGCCGCCAAAGCAGCCATAAAGGACGTCGGGCGTGTGCTGAACGTGCCGATTGCGGACGTCAACCGCGTAACGAAAATGATTAAGGACAGCAAAAGCCACCTGAAGTGGATGCTGGGAATCGAGGAAGAGAAGGATAAAAAGACCGGAAACGTGATTGATCATCGATCCAAAGAATTGATCGAGGTGTACGAAACGGATGAAACGATGCGCCAGGTGTTGGATTTGGCCATGGCGTTGGAAGGTCAGCCGCGCAATACGTCCAAACATGCGGCCGGCGTTGTGATTTGTCGGGAACCGTTGAGCGACCACGTGCCGCTGCAAAAAAACGGCGATGACGTAACAACGCAGTACAATATGACGCAGGTAGAAAAACTGGGTCTGTTAAAGATGGACTTTTTAGGTCTGCGCACGTTGACGGATATTCATAAAGCTATTCAGTTGGTCAAAAAAACCACCGGCATCGAGCTGGATTTCAGCAAAGAAACGTATAGCGACCCCAATATTTACGAATTGATTTCTAACGGCGATACGGACGCCGTGTTTCAGTTGGAAAGCAGCGGCATGAAAAAGACGATGATGGATCTGAAGCCGACCTGCCTGGAAGATATCATCGCAGGGATTGCTTTGTTCCGCCCGGGCCCGATGAACGAAATTCCGCGGTTTATCGACGGAAAATATCATCCGGAAAACGTTCAGTACGATCACCCGATGCTGCGTTCCATTTTGGAAGTAACCTACGGGTGTATGGTCTATCAGGAACAGGTCATGCAGATCGTGCAAAAAATGGCCGGGTTTTCTATGGGGCGTGCAGATATGGTGCGCCGTGCCATGGGGCACAAAGATCCGGCAGAAATGGCGCGGCAAAGAGAAGTGTTTATTCATGGCGAAGTAGCGGAGGACGGAACCGTACTGGTAGACGGGTGTGTTCGCCGCGGAATTCCGGAGGAAACGGGAACCCTCATCTTCGACAAAATGGAAAAATTTGCCGAATACGCATTTAACAAATCGCATGCGACGGTGTACGCCGTTGTTGCATATCAGACGGCATACCTCAAACGTTATCATATCGTGGAGTATCTCGCCGCCGTTCTGAACAATCGTATCACCAACAGCGACGAAATCAAAAAGTACGTCGGGTATTGCGTTTCGCACGACATCAAGGTTTTGCCGCCAAGCGTCAATCAGTCGGAAGTGGACTTTTCGGTACAAAACGGCAACATCATCTATGGCCTTGCGGGGATCAAAAACGTCGGTTTGAATATCGTCGGCAACATTGTGGAAGAACGGCAGAAAAACGGCGAATATAAGGACTTAAAGGATTTTATCAAGCGCGTGGACGTCAGCGTGCTGAACAAGCGGCTCATCGAAAGTTTAATCAAATCGGGAGCGTTCGATTGTTTCGGAAAAACGCGGTCTCAGTTGATGAACGTTTATGAAAGCGTTATCACGCAAGTATTAAGCGATCGGAAATCGAAGGAGTCCGGGCAGTTCTCGATGTTCGACTTGTTGGGAGACGCCGGGGACGAACCCGTAAAGTATCCCGCAATTCCGGAGTACGACCAAAAGTATAAACTGGCGCTGGAGAAGGAAGCCCTCGGGATTTATCTGACGGGCAACCCGCTGGAGGATTATCGCGACAAACTGAATCAGTTTCGGTTTAATACGTCCTTTTTAGCCGCGGAGGAGGAAGAGGGCGAGGACGCTTCGGAAAGCGTTTTGCAGTACGATAACAAGCGCGTGGTCATGGGCGGCATGCTCACAAACGTGAAAAAGTTTATCTCCAAATCGAACAAGGTGATGATTTTCGCCCAGTTGGAAGATTTGTTCGGCAGTGTGGAGGTTGCGTTCTATTCTACCGCGTACGATAAATATAAAACGCAAATTGTGGAGGATGCGGTGGTCACCATCCACGGGACAGTGCACGTCAACCCGAACGAAGCGCCGAAAATCAGCGTGGAAAAGATGGAGTTGTGGCAGCAAAGGGAGGACGCTCCCGTCCCGGAAAAGCCGAAAACGGAAGGGAAATTATACCTCAGGATGGATCGCCGCGATAACGATTTGTACGATAAAGTGCAGGTCGTGCTGGAAAATTACGAAGGAGACGTTCCGGTGATTCTTGTGGTGGAAACGAAGGCTCTGCAGCTGGAAGAAAAAGTGAGGGTTTGTCCGGCACTTCAAATCGAACTCGGGACGCTGCTCGGCAACGAAAACGTGAAATACGTGGAAAAGAAAGCGCATGCAAAATAGAAAAAACGTGCAGAATGCCGAAGTTGTCTGCGAAGTGACGGCGCTCGGCACCAATGCGGAAGGAATTTGCGAAACGCCGGAACTGCGGGTTTTCGTTCCCTTTGTGAACGTCGGCGAAAGGGTGCGGGTCCGCCTGAATTATTGCAAAGGCGGCATTGCCTACGGCGATTGCGTCGAGGTATTAAGCCCCAACCATCGTGTCGTGCCGCGCTGTCCCGCGTTCGGCAAATGCGGGGGCTGCCAATTGCAGCAGGCACAGTATGACGCTCAGTTAAGGTGGAAAGCCCGGCTGATTCGGCAAAACCTGAAAAAGATCGGTGGAATCGATCGGGACGTTTCGGTCGTTGCATCCACCCGGTGGGGGTATCGTAATAAGTTGCAGATGCCCTTCGGGATCGATCGGAAAAGGGTAGTATTGGGGTTCTATCGAACAGGCTCGCACGAGCTCGTTCCCGTGGAGTCGTGCCCGCTGCAAAGCGGGTGGGAAAAGGCCCTGATCCGCATCGTTTGCGAATGGGCAAACGAGAATCACCTCAGCGTGTATCGGGAAAAGACGCATCGCGGGTGCCTCAGGCACCTGGTGGCGCGGTATCTGAACGGTCAATTGTCCGTCACGGTGGTCGTCAACGGGGAATCGCTGCCGAATGCCGAAAAGCTTTACGAAAAACTCTTGCGGGAGTTCCCCTCGGTCGGGCTGTTTTGGAATCGTAACGTTCGTCCCACAAACGTGATTCTCGGCGGCGAGACGGAGCATCTGTTCGGGCAAACCGCCATTTCTGCCGAAGAAAACGGCATTGCGTTTCAACTGCAGCCGGATAGTTTCTATCAGGTCAACGAAGAGATAAAAACCAAATTGTATCGTCGGGTAAAAGAATTGCTGGTTCTTTCGCGGACGGAAGCGGTGATCGACGCTTTTTCCGGCATCGGGTTGCTGAGCGCCGCCTTGTACGGAGATTACGAAGAATACGCCGTAGAAATCGTGCCGTCGGCCGTGGCGGATGCAAACGCCATGAAGCAGAAAAATCGTTTATCCCGATTGACGAACATCTGCGGGGACGTGAACGAAAAACTGCCGCAAATTTTTGCCGCGCTTAAGGGCAAAAAAACCGCATTGGTGGTGGATCCTCCCCGAAAAGGCCTGTCCGCGGAGACGATCGAAGCCATTCTGCAGGCCGAACCGGTGCAGATGGTGTACATTTCTTGCGACAGCGCTACCCTTGCACGGGATTTGAAGGGGCTGAGTACAAAGTACGAAATCGCAAGCGTAGAGGGGTACGATATGTTCCCGAACACGCGTCATGTGGAAACGGTCGTTTCGATGTTCCGTAAGGATCCGAAAAGAAAATAGAAAAAATACACCGAAAACAAAGGAGAAGGCATGGCAGTTTGCAGAATCACGGTAATGAAACAAACGGTCTATCGGGATTTGATGCAGCAGTTCGAAAATCCGATCGAGCACGCGTGCGATTTGTCCGTAGGGCAGACGTTTTATTCGAAAAACGCGGAACGACCGCAGAATTTCTGCGAAAGTGCATGGCAAAGCTTGCAGCCGTTCGTTTCTGCGTTAAACGAGGGGAAAAACAACTTTTACAACGGTTGGATGAAAAACCGGAATTCCGCCATGATTTCCTGTAACGACGGGTTCCGCCCTGTGAGTTTTTATATCGAATTGCTTTCTGAGGGGGAGGAGTGATATGCCGCCGGAAGTCTATCTGTTTCCCGCCGTCATTTTGCTTTGTTGCGTGGCTGCGGGGGTATGGTTCTTTCTGTTTGAGAACAAAAGCAAAAACGGGATGCGCCGCCTTTGCAAAGTGCTGAATGCACGCAGCATGCAAAACGACGTGATTTTTCACAATGCGGTCTGGAAGGACGCTGCCGGGGTGATTTGCACCGACCATATCGTTTGCTCCGTCAAGGGGGTATTTGTCCTGAAAGAATTGAATCTGGCAGGGAAAATCGAGGGGGATGACGTCTCTTCGGTGTGGAAGGTCACCACCAAAGAAAAACGCGTCTGCACTTTCGATTCGCCCGTAAAGCAAAACGCAAGGGCCGTTGCCGCCTTAAAACAAATTCTCGGAAAAGATACTCCGATCGAAAGTATCGTCGTTGCGGTGCAGGGCAAGACCGAATGCAACAGTGCACATCTGTGCACGCCGCGTTCCCTCAAAAAGTTTTTTGCCTCTTTGCCGGACGTGCAGAGCGAGGTGCAGAGGGCGGAGACGGCGCAACGTCTGGAGCAGTTCCTGGCAGGGCAAAAGCTGCGCAGAAAGGATCACACGGAAGTATTCTGGCGGGAGACCAACCTTTGCCCCAAGTGTGGGGATCGAATGATCGCAAAGGGGAAGGGGTTCTGTCGCTGCGTCTGCAAAAAGAAAAGCTGCGGTTTTGAACTGCAAAGGGAAAACCGCAAACGCAAGAATGCCTGAACGCAAAACAAAAGAGGAAACAGCATGAGAGAACGCAGAACAAGAAGCAAAGCAAAATACGTTTTGTGCAGCATCTTATTGATTCTTTTCGTGTTTGCCGGGGTAACGTTCGTCAAATACGCAATGCATAGAAAAGGAGATGCAAACTACGGCGAGGGAGAGTGGTCTGCGGAGGATTCTTTCCGCCTGGAGGACTATTCCGCGCAGAATTTATATTTGCCGCAGGACGCAGCAACGCTGAAGATTCTGCAGATTGCCGACCCGCAGTTGAAAGTCGGCGGTTGGACGAGGGATCGTCAAACGATGGACTTGCTTGCGCGTGCGCTGGATGCGGAGCAGCCGGATCTTGCCGTGTGTACGGGCGATCTGACGCTAAGTATTTTCACGTACGATGCCTATCGGTATTTTGCGGATTTTATGGAACAACGAAAACAATATTGGACCGTCGTTTTCGGCAACCACGATTCTCAGTTCGATTGCAGTAAAGAAACGCTTTGCAAAATGTTGTCGGAATATCGCTATTGCCTGTTTCAGCCCGGCCCCGAAAATTTAAGCGGTTCCGGAAACTTTTTAATCAACGTGTATCGCGGGGACGAAACGATCCCGACTTATAGCCTCATTCTGATGGATTCCAACATGTATCCGGAGGATGAAAACAACGGGCTGATGGTTTGGAGATACGGGCATTTTTCCTCCGCACAGGTGGAATGGTACCGCTGGGCAGTGAAAGGCTTGCAAAGCAAAAACGCAGCGATTCAAAGTTCGCTGTTTTTCCATATTCCGTTGCAGGAACACGCCAAATTGTACTATGCAAACGAATTGGCATTGGGAAACGCCATTCCTTCCGAGATCGACCCCGCAACGCTCGGTGTCGCGTCTAACGTAAGCGGCGTAGTGCGGGAAGCCCCGAAAACCGAGGAGGAACTGATCGACGCCGGGTATCGGGTCGGGATTTTCTACCAGGGAAAAAACACCGGGCTGTTTGCAGCGGCGGAAGAACTCGGCAGCACCAAGGGGATGTTCTTCGGGCATGACCACGTCAATACCTTTCGCGGAAGTTATAACGGAATTTTCATGGGCTATGGCAGGTGCTGCGGCTATCACACCTATCCGTATTTTTCCAAACCGTTTTTCCTCACCGAGTGGCTCGGGCTGAGCCATAAAGTGTTATGGAACGGGCAGCTTTGGCAGGATAGCGACGGGACCGTGCTGGAAAGAGGCTTTTCCGTCATCTCCGTCGGGCTGGATGCCTCCGACTACGGTTCGATCACCATGACGGATCACGGAGATTCTTTTTACCGCGCGGCATAGGGGAAAGGATTTCAAAAAAAGAAAAAAACGATTTTTCTGACGTCTGTCAAAAGAATCGTTTTCTTTTTTTATCGGGCTCCCGCAGGCTCTGCACACCAAGGCTGCGTTCCGGAAACCGTAAGTTCTTGGTTTTTGCGGGAAAAGCGCTATTCGTCGTTTCGTTTGCTTTTTCTTTTTTTGTGGCGTAAAAGAAACCACAACACCAAAAGACCTTGCAGCACTCCGGCCAGAACAGCCAAAAGCCAGATCTTTTCAATGTGCACCGTCAGGCAGGTGGCAACGGTAGTGCCCCACAAAACGACGCTGGCACAAAGTGCGCTGAGCCAATCCGTTCCCCACAGCAAGCTGAACACCAACAACACGATGCCGCTGGCCGGCACGGCGTAAATAAAGGCGAGCCATGCAAACCCGGCGGTTTGCGGCAAAATTCCCAGCACGACAAACGCCAGTGCAGCCACCACCCAGGCAAGCCCTGCGGAGAGCAGGGCAATCAGCACGCGGGAGGATTTTTCGTCCCTCGTTGCTTTTGCCTGCAGGTCTTCTTTCTCGTACAGCAGATCGTTTACGGAGCAATGGTAAATTTCGGCAAGCTTCACCAAAACGGTAAGATCCGGCATTCCTTCGCCGCGCTCCCATTTGGAAACGGACTTGTCCGAATAGTTCAGCATCGACGCCAGTTTGGATTGGGTATACCCGGCGTTGGTGCGGTATTTTACAAGTTGCTTTGCCAGAACTTTGTTCACGTCGTAATTTTCGGCGACCGGTTCTTTTTGCGCTTGCACTTCGCCTGCGGTTTCTTCTTCGGAGGCGTCGAACGGTAATTTATTCTTCATCATAGGGATATTATAACAAAAAGGCATAAAAAATACAAGTATTTTCTGTATTCTACCGGCAGTAGAGCCATTTTTCTGCGGGGTAGACTCCCGGGAAACTGGGGGAGAGCCCGTTGCTTTTTTGCGAGACGAGCCGTTTTGTTTCGTAGGGCGGGGGCAGCGACGCGTAGGGTGTCAAAGAGGGGGAAGCATGCTACAATAGCAGGGAAGACAATACCACGAATGGGAGGGGCATAATGAAACTGATTCTTTCGGTGGAAGCAACCTGTGACCTGACGCCTCAATTGATTTCGGCATACGATCTCACAGTGTTTGACATGAAATACAGCATAGACGGCGTAGAATACAGCACGGCAACGGATACCGTGCAATCCAGCGGATTATATGAAAAGATGCGCAACGGTGCAGTGACGCGTACGTCGCAAATCAACGAAAACTACTACGAGGAATACTTTTCGGAACTAAGCAAACAGGGCGTGCCGATCGTGCACGTGGCACTTTCCAGCGGACTCAGCGGAACGGTGCAGAGCGCAGCCCTTGCGGCCGAATTGTTGAATCGGGAAAACGGCAGTGAAATCTACGTGGTGGATTCTCTTTGTGCCTGTGCGGGGCAGGGCTTGCTGGCGGTACTCGGCCGGCGTTTTGCAGAGCAGGCCCAAAGCGCAAAAGAGGTGGCGGATTATCTGGAAAAAATCCGTTGGAAAGTGCAGAATGCGTTCAGCGTGGACAATTTGCGCTACCTGGCAAACGGCGGTCGGCTGAAGGCGAGCAAAGCCCTCATCGGCAACATTTTAAAAATCAAACCGATGATGTATATGGATAACGAAGGGCACCTGGCCGTGCAGTACAGTGTCATTTCTCGCAGGAAGGCGCTGAAGGAATTTGTAAAAAACTATGCGGAACAGCGGGATCCTTCCGGCGATCTTTGCTTTATTTCGCATGCCGGCTGTCCGGAGGATGCAGAGTATATCCGGGAGGGGATTCTGGAAAAGACGGGCGTCCGGTGCGAGATTACGGATCTCGGCCCCGTGATCGGCGCGCATTCCGGCCCCGGCACGATTGCCGTGTTTTATCTTGCCAAACAAAGATAAAACAAACAAAAAAAAGAAATTCAGACGATATCTCAAAAAAGCCTTTCAAAAAATCGGTTCCAATGGTATAATTGAAATGTTAACGACCGATTCGCGAGAGGTTTTTATGAAATACGTCTTCATTGTAAACGGTATGGCGGGGAAAGAATCCATTCGCACCCGTTTGGCAGAGCAGCTAAAACAAAATCAAACTCCGTTCGAGTATGAAATATACGCAACCAAAGCCAAAAGAGACGCAACGAGTTACGTTGCGGAGTGTTGCCAAAAAGCCCCGGAGGAGGAGATTTGTTTCGTTGCCTGCGGAGGAGACGGCACCATTAACGAAGTGGTCAACGGCGTCATGCATCAGCCGAACAAGTGCTTTGCGGTACTGGCCTTCGGCACCGGCAACGATTTTGTAAAGTATTATCCCGATCGCAATTTCCTCTCGCTGGAGCAGTTGCTGAAGGGCAAAAAGCAAAAAATCGATGCCATTCGCGTCAACAACTCTTACGCAATCAACGTTGTCAACTTCGGGTTCGAATCGATCGTGTGCAGCAATGCCAACCGCCTGAAGGAGCACGGCTACAGCGGAAAATCCGCCTACGTGCGCAGCATTCCGAAGGCACTGTTCTCCGGAAGGAGAAATGCCATAACGATTTGGGCAGACGGGGAAAAAATCACCAAAGACAGAATGCTTCTTTGTACGTTTGCCAATTGTAAGTTTGTCGGCGGGCAGTATCAATGCGCGCCTCTGGCGGATAACAGCGACGGATGGATGGAAGTCTGCCTGATGCATCCCATGTCCCTGTTGCGGTTTCTGCGGATGATCGGCTATTACGAACGCGGCGAGCATCTGAAGCAAAAGGGGCTTATCAGACATTGCGTGTATCGTCGTGCAAAAACGGCAAAAATCACTTCTCAAAAAGTGATCGAGGCCTGCCTGGACGGGGAAATGTACGCAGGGACGGAGTTCGATTTGGAAATTCTTCCGCGCGCAGTGGAAATTGTTTTGCCGCAAGCCTGAAGCAATGCGGCAATTGCTATAAGGAATCAGATGTTTCAGATTATCGCCTTTGTTTTATCTACCATCGCAACCGTAGCCGTAGCCTTGTTGGTTCCCACCAACAAGGTATGGTTTTCTTTGCTTGCTTTTGTGGCCGCTTACGTTGCGTGCTTTTTGTTGTTCTGGCTCGTCACCATTTTGCTGGCGTTGTTCGTAAACAAAAAGAAGGAACATGTAAAATACAATGCGTTTTATCATAACTTTCTGGCGTTCATGATCGAGTACGTTTGTTCCTTCGTGCGGGTGAAAACGATTGTTTCCGGTGCGGAAAAAATCCCGAAGGATTGCCGCTTTTTGCTGGTTGCAAATCACGTCTCCAACTTTGATCCTCTGTTGACCTACGCGGCGCTGCGAAAGTATCGCCTGGCGTATATCTCCAAAACAAGTAATTTCCGCATTCCCGTAGCGGGGGCACTGATGTATAAAAACGGCTTTTTGGCACTCAATCGCACAGATCCGCGCGAGGGGATGAAGACCATCGTCAACGCGCAGAAGAGAATCGAGTCCGGCGAGTATAGCATTGCCGTGTATCCGGAGGGAACGCTCAAGAAAACGCAGGAATTGTTGCTGACGTTCAAATCCGGCAGTTTCAAGATCGCGCAGCGTGCCGATGTCCCGGTGGTGATTGCCTGCACCAAAAACACGCAAAAAATCCACAAGAATTTCCCTTGGCGCAAAACCGTGGTGTCTCTGGAAATTCTGGACGTGATTCAGCCGCAAAACTTTGCCAACACCCAGGAAATGGCAGAATATGCGCAGCAAAAAATTGCCGCCTGCTTAACGCAGCCGGAAGGAACGGCAGCCCGCCGATAAAATTGCATTTTAAATCAAAAGAAAAACTCTGCAGCAGCAGAGTTTTTTTGATGCCTGTTTTAAAGTATTTGAAGTATTTTTTACCGGGAAAAACACGTTTTGTTTTGCAGGTCTTTTTCCAAAAAGGGGAGGGGTTGCGGCAATCCCGAAAAAGAGGGGGGCTTGCAGCGCAGATTTTCGGGCACAGAAGCAAGCGCAGTGCTTGCAGGTGCGGGGCACCGTTTGCAAAGGGGCTCAAAAGTCGTTCGGCACGGTAAGTTGCCGCAAGATCGAATCCGCAAGCAATTGCTGCCCTTTTTCGCTCAGGTGAATGCCGTCGTCGCAGAGGAAGGTCTCAAAGTCCGCCAAAGGCAGAAAAGCGCTTCTTGCGTCCAGATACGTTGCGTTCGTTTCCTCTGCCATTGCCCGGATGAGCGCATTGTAATACTCCTGTCTGCGGCCGATGGCGTTCACGTCCCCGCGCAGAAATCGCAAAACCTGCGCCCCGTCTGCTATTTCGGAGATGCGCCGATAATACCATTGCGGGCTGATCGGCGTGCAGCCCACGCAAAACACGGGAACTCTCGTTTGAAGTTTTCGAATCGCATCGAGGTAAAGCGTACGGAATTCCTCAATTTCTACTTTGCAGGGGTGCGTCGTCAGGGGGGCGGCGGCAACTTCTTGCCAAAGGTAGTCGCAATCGTTTCCGCCTACCGATAAAACCGCAACGTTCCGTTTTGTCGGGTTCAGTTCGTCAAGGTATTGCTCTATCCGCTTTTTCTGTGTCAGGCGGCGGATGGTCTGACCGATTTGCGAGCGGTTGTCCAACTCGGCGCACCGTTTTTCTGCCACGACGGTTGCCGCACGTGTCGGCAGCATGGTAAATTTATGGTCGAGATAACCGCACCCCAGTGCGACGGAATCTCCGAATACGGTAATTCTTGTTTGCATACGTTCCCTCCCGTAAGTGCTTTTATCATAACGAAAGAAGCAGAAAAAGCCAACCTATCCTGCGGCCTTACGGCTCTATTCGTTTTTTGCAGGATTCTATCGTACTCTTTCGCCCGGTAGAGAACCGTTCCGTCCCGATAGAGTCGCCTTTCGAAACGCGGCGGAAAGAAAAAAAAGCAGTGCTCTTGGGGCACTGCCGGTAAAAATCGTGTCGGTTGGTTTTTCGCTTTGCGTTCTTTCGGGAAGAACGCTTTTTTCGCAAATCAGATCGGTTCGGACAGGTTTCTTCAGTGCAGAAGAAGTTGCAGCACGCCGAGAATCGCCAGATGCAGCGGATAGTAGGCATAGAACAGCCATTTCATCACGCGGTTGACCTTCGGGTTCTTTCCGCGTGCTCCGTTGTACAGCAGCAAAACGGGCAGTGCCAGCACCACGCACATTTGCAGCAGACCGTATACGGTATCCATTGCAAAACAATAAACGAGGGCATACATGGCGTAAAAGGCAAACGAGGCCAGAATTTGTGCTTTCGGGTTGCCGCGGTTCGTGCCGATGGCAAAAATCACCAGGGATGCAATGCAGCTCCAATCGCTCGGGAAGGCCGCCACGCACAACAGTGCAAAAAGAACGGTCTTTTTCCAGGGTTTCCAGTTCGTGTCGTTCAGGCGCAGCATCGTCAGGCCGATGAAGTAAGGCCAAATCACACTGGTTTGGTTCAGAAAATGCCCGAACCCTTGCCCCGTGGCAAAGGGGATGAGGCTCAGCCAGCCGTATTCCCGAAAGGCCATGGATTGCATCATATACGGCACGTGAGACAGTGCCGCAAACACCAACAGCCTGCGGGAGTATTTTTTGACGTCATGCGTGTAGTGATATCCTTCCGCAATAAAAAAGCACATAATCGGGCAGGTGAGCCTGCCGATGGCATGCATTGCCAGGGGCAGAAGTTCGGCCGGATACCCTGGAAAGAAAAACCAGGCAAGATGATCGATGGTCATCGCCACGATGGCAATCAATTTCAGTGCGTTGGCATTGAGTTTTTGGTAGGGCTTTTGCAATAGGGCGTTGTCCATGGGTTTTTCCTCATTTTGCGTCCGTCGTAGCGGAAGGTTCTGTTGCCGTGTCGGATTTTTCCGTTTGCTTTTGCAATTCCTGCCGCAGCGCTTCGTTTTGCTCCGTCAGTTTTTGCAGTTCTTGCTGCAGTTGCGCGTAGTTGTTTCGCTTTTTCTCGGAGGGCGCGCGTTTTTTGCGCGGCAGCGACGGAATTAGCATGGCGGCGAACAGCAGCAGAATGCCCCCCACGATGCAAAGCAAAAACAGGGAAGGGTTGTAGTAAATCCCCAGCAGCACGCCTCCGCAAACGGTAAGCAGCCCAAACCCTAAAAAAATGCCGAAAAGCAGTTGTATGGCATCGGCGGATTGCTTTTGAACGTGTTCCGTAAAACGTTGGCGTTCGGTTTTCTCTTGTTTTTGTTCGTTCGAACCGTTGGTATGCATAGTGCCCTCCCTTGGTCTATGCCGTCAGTATAACACAAACGTCGCTTTTCTTCAACTTCCTTTAAAAAAGTCGTACGGCTTTTTCCGCGTCGGGGCGAGTTTCGCAAAGCGCGGGAAGGGGAAAGATTCCGCGCCGTTTGCATATCTGCACACGTGCGCATTTTTATAAAACGGTGCGATTTTTCCGGGTTCTTTTTCCCAAAACGACGGCACTTTTGCTTTCGTTTTGCGGCGCACGGTTCCGATTTTCGGCCGGAAAACGAAAAATCAAAAAATTTCAGAAAAAAGTCGCGAATTTTGTCGAAAAACGTTTTACTTTTTGATTACGTAGTGCTATATTATCGACTGACCGAACGGTCGGTTAATAAAAACGACGGATGCTCGATGCCGCGCGTCAAAGGAGGGGGCCTTGAAAGTTAGAAACGACCTGGCTTTTCAGGAGAAAAAGGAAAAAATCATGCAGGCGTGTTTCGATTGCTTTGCGGAGTACGGGCTGTACGGGACGGGGCTCTCTTCCCTGGCAAAGCACGCGAACGTTTCCAAATCCACCCTGTACGTTTATTTTCCCAACATCGACGAACTGATTACGCAATCTACGGAGTATTGCATGTCCAAAATCGAGGGGGATTTTATGGAAAAATCTCCGCAAAGCATTGCGGATGTGGAAAAGTTCCTCAACGAGGTTCCGTATTGGACGGCACAACGGCACGGCAAGATGTATCGGTTGATGTATCAGGTATACACGCACCCCAAATACAGCGAGGCGGGCAATAGGTTTTTCAGCGGGGTAAACGAAAGATACAAAGCGTATGCGCAATCTTTGCAGTCCAAACTCGGCATTCCGGAGGAAGCGCTCACTCCGTTGATTTTTGTTTTCATTCGGGCGTGCGTGCACTACGCACTGTTCGCAGACGAGTTTTATTTAACGTCTCAACTGGGTTTTCTGACAAAATCCATTCAGAGTTATAAAAAATAAAAGAGAAAGGAGAAAAAAGTATGAATATCGTTCTTTATGTCGCAATGGGATGTGCATGATTTATGGTATTGACTTGCCTGATCACCGCAATCAAGGTCGGGCGCGAGTTTGCAAACGGCAAAAAAGAGAGTCCGGCAGAACCGGCAGCGGAGCCGACCCCGGCTCCGGCAGCGGAACCGGTCGCAGATCATGACGAACCTGCCCCGGACGTTGCCTTTTCTACTTATCATCTCTCGCTGGAGCAAAAGTATCTGAACCTTGCCGCCGATGCCCGCGGGTACTACGATGAAATCGTGCGTTACGCTATGGCAGTGGAGGATAACAAGCGTTACAAAAACGAAAAGTACGAAGAATATAAAGTCGGCAAAAACCGCATTGTAAGAATCAAAATTAAAAACGGCACCGTGGTCTGCGAATTGATGATTCCGAATCTGGACTTCAAAAGTTACGTAGACAACAGCAAAGTAGGGGTGCGTCAGTCCGCAACGGTAATTAAAGTGGTGGACGAAGCGTCGCTGAACGCCGTAAAAGGCGGTATCGACGTCACGCTGGATCAACTTCAGAAAGAACGCGAAAGAAAGAAAGAGCAAAACAGAATTCGCAATCGGGAACGCCGTGCAAAGTTAAAAAGCGAGCAAGCCGCAGCCGAACAAGAGGCCGCAGCCACGATCGGTTAAAGAAGAAGATGCGGCACACAGGGCGCGCGGCTCCGCTGCGCTCTGTAAGTTTGAAACGATAAATATCAGGAGAATACAAATGACGTCAAAACTGAAAGGACATAAAAAATTTTGTTATTTATTCTTGTTGTTGCTTTGTACGTTTGCCGTTCTGTTGACTTCCGGCAGCGTGCTGACGGTTGCTTATGCCGCCGATGATGAGCCTCCCACGGCATTTTGGATATCCATGTCTTACGACTTCAGCGGCAGCAGAGTGACCTATAAAACGAGTGTTACTAATATTTCTTTTGCGTACATCTATCACTGCCTGCGGTTTGTTTATAACGGGTACACCGTTCCCAGCGGGTTTAATATCGACTACGAAATGAATATCGACCTCAACGGCTGTACGCTAAAAGGGGAAGATATCAACCTGAAGGCGAAAGCCAACGTTTACGACTATGCCGGTGGCGGCCAGGGGAGTTTTTACGTTAGTAATAACGGGGACGCCTCCTACCACGGCAGCGATACGACGTTAGCCGGTTTCACGGTCCGTTCGGATTCGAACGGCAAACTGAAGCTCTACAGCGGCAGACTCTCGTTTTTGTTCTGCTCCGATGGCAAGACGGAAAATGGGGATAATCTGACCGTCGCTCTGCCTGCGGGGTACAAGTACGTTGCCAAGCAAAAAACGTCCAAGGGGGGGGCATTGCTCCCCATGACCTATGCCTGGGCAAAAGCAAATGACGTTTTCACCAACAACGCTTCGTCGGACTACGACTATTTAACGGTGCAGCAATGCTCGCACCCTCAAATCACCAACGGGGTTTGTGATTATTGCAACGCAACGATCGACGGAACGGAAGCACTGGCCACCGCAAAAAGAGAACTGGAAGAAGCAAAACAGGCATTGAACGATGCGATTGACAAAAAAGCGGATACGGAAACCTTAACGAAAAAAGTTCAGGAATTGAATACCGCAATCGAAAACGCAAAGAAAGCCTGCAATGAGTATGCCGACGGAAAAGATGCAACGTTAAAAACCACGCTGGAAGAGGAAATCACTAACGTGCAAACCACTCTGCAGCAAGCGGTCAACGATGCGATCAGTAAAGCAAGTTCGGATCTGGACGCAGCAAAGCAAGAACTGCAGAAACAGATTGACGAAAATGCAACGGGTGTCAGCAACAACGCTCAGGCGATTGCGGACGCCAAGAAAGACTACCAGGCCAAGATCGACGCAGCCAACAACCTGATTACGGG
>CAKPYT010000010.1 GCA_934203075.1 uncultured Clostridia bacterium
ATTTCATTCATATTATATCGGTACGCAAATACAAAACTGATGATTCAGTATAAGCCGAAAAACGGGTTTTTGTCAATGAATCCTCCTCACTTTTTCGTAAAACCTTCGATTTTTTTTGCAAAAAGAAAAAAGCGGGCACCAGCCCGCCCGAAAAGAGTTTTTCTTTTTGTCTGTTTTGCTTTTTGCCCCTTTCTGCCAAAACCGTTCCCGCCCGAGGGCAAAGTGTCGGCTTTGTGTGCGCGGGAGCCTGCCCTGCTGCGAAGAAATTCTTTTTCCCGCAAAAACGAATCCGCGAAAACAAACCGCATGCCCGTTTCGGGATCGCTCCCGAGGAGGCAAAGAAAAGCGTCAGCCGTTTCGTCTTTGCAGATAGCGATAAACCGCGTCGTACGCCCCGCCCAAAGTTTCCTTCATCGAGTCGTCGTTCAGGAAGAGATCCAGCGCTTGCCGCGGAGTGAAACGAGCCAGATACGTTTGAACCGCTTCTGCTTTTTCTTCCTCGACGCGGCGTTTCAGCCCTTCCTCGCCCAATTGCGCCAGCAAGGAAGAAACGCCGTTGATCCGATCCCACTCTTTATAGCGGGCGTTCAGCATTGCTTCCTCTCTGCTTTTTTGATATTTCGCTTCCTTTTCGTCCACGGCGTTGTTGAACTTCAGCACCTCCGCCTCTTTGCTTTCTTCTTCCTTCCGAAGTTTTTGCAGACGGTCCTCCACCTGCTGCGCATACTTCTCCTCCAGCAGATCTTCTTCCTTCCCGAAGCGGGTTTGCAGCGCCGCCTCTTCCTCCGCCAGACTGCGCAACGTAGCAAGCGTTTTTTCTTTTGCGGCCCGCAGCGTTTTCGCCGCTTGGGCTTCCTCCTCTTCGGAGGCCTGCTCCAGAATGCTGGAACGTGCCGTACCCTTGCGGATTGCCGCATTTTTTAAGGTTTCTTTTGTTTTTTCCAACTGCTGCGGCAAGAGTTCCCTTACGGAAGCTTCGTCCTCCCGCGCTTTTTGCGCCGAGTCCTGCACCTTACGCACGGCAGACGCATTTTCCGTTTGAAGATCGTTCCTCGCCCGGTCGTACACGTTTTTCAACTGTTCGGCCGCTTGTTTCCGCAGTGTTTCTTCGCTCTGCTTTTCATACGTTCGTTTGCCGAGTCCCAACGTTTCCGGAAGTTTTAACCCCGGATCCTGAAATGCGGCAGAATATTTTGCGTCGATTCGTTTCAACGCTTTTTGCAAATCCGAATAGCCTTCCGGCTCGGCGGAATTCACCTTGCGGAATTCCTGTTCGGTAATTCTGATTCTCATACATCCTCCTTATTTTCCCAGCCAAACCCGCCCGGACTCCGCCAGGAGCCCGGCAGGCGTTTGTTTGGCAAGACTTTTTCGCACCGTTTGTTCTGCAGAAAAGGTTTCCAGATCGGCAGAAGTCACTTTCGTTGCGTTTTTCCCGTAAAGGAACTGCCACGCGCCGTTGACGAACGCAACGTCCTGCACGACAAAATCCACGGACCTTCTTTTTTGCAGGGCAAGCGTTTCGTCGTAGTTCCACAACACAAGCAGGCAGCCGCTTTGCGTTGCAAAGGCTGCCAGAATCCGGCTGCCGCCGCACGCGACAACCGCACTTTTTGCGGAAACCGCCACACTCGCCGTTTGCTTTTGCCCGCTCGACACGTCCAGAACCGTTACTTCCGCCGAAGCCGCTTTTCCGCAGCAGATCACTTTCTTTTCGTTGGAAAAACTCGCCGTCGCAAGAAACGCCGCCTCGGACAGAACAAACGTCTGCAGCCCGCAAGTACATTGTGCCTGCCCTTGCTGCAAGGTAACGTATACGGGCAACTCCGTTTCTCCGCTCAGATAGCATTGCGTATGCATGTTGGGCGAACTTCCCTTCCGAAACAGAACTCCGTTTCGTTCCACGTAGTCTTCCACCGTCCCGCGTTCCGCCAGGTAATGCGGCTCCTTGCCTTCATAGTACCCGAAACGCGTCACGGCGCAGTGCCGGAAGGTCCCCCTACCGAAACAAAATAACGCTACGTTTTGCAGTTGCACGGTGGACGCCGTTTCGAACGATAGTTGTATTTTTATGGTTCTTTCCCCAAAGGGCAGCAACACGCGCACCGTCTCGTCTATTTGTTTTTCGCAATGTTTTTGCAAAACGGAAACTCCGTCGCAAAGAAAATTCAGGGTTCCTTCCTCCGTCGCGCTCGCCCGAAACCGCAGCGTTACGTATGCCGTTGACGGAAGGTGCAGATCGGCAGAATACTCCTGTGCGTTTTCCGCCAGGCTGTTCGGAAACAGGATTGTGTCCCCGCTGACGATCCCTTCCAAAGCACAGAGGCGTTGGTTCAGGTTCTCCGTTTTGAGATATGCCAGTTTTCCGTATTCCATCCCGGCCTCCTCAGCAAACGCAATAAGTCAGCGTCGGCCCGCACAGGTACGCTTTGTCGCTATCGCTGAAAAACGCAAAGCGAAAGATTTTGCCGACCAGGTTCAGCCGCAGCGATACGACGCCGGTTCCGCTCACGAAATAATCGTGCCGGGTATCGTCGCAAAAAACCCTTAACGTCACGTCGTAATCGGTACGGAAGGTCATCGTTTGCAGATGCTTGCGTTCGTTTGTGCCGAAATCCGTTTCGCTGCTGACCCATCCTTTCGGCATCGATTGCCGAAACGCCTTGCCGCTTGCCGTCAATCGGCCGAGTTTGGGCACGCTCCCCCGCAGAGACAGCAACAGAGAACCTTCTTCTCCGGACCGCAAGGCCAGCAGGCCGAGTACGTCCCACCCGCGCAGCAAATGCGCCTTGCCCGTTGCCACGTCGTATTGCAGCAGCGTGTTGTTTCGATAACTTTCCTTTTCACACAGAATTTTCCGATCGTCGTGATAGTTCAATCGCAGTGCCAAATAGTACTTTCCGTTATAAAACGCCGCCATGGCAGATACGTTATCCTCCTCCGCAAAGAGTCGATCCAGCCCGTGCAGAGCCTTTTTTGTCGTAAACCCGTCGAAAGAGTATAAGCCGTCCTCCGCCAGAAACAAAATACGATCGCCGCAAACGGTAACCGTATCCGGATAGATTCTTCCGCTGGAAACATACAGCTGGCTGACCGAAAACTGACTTTGTTCCGCATAGGCCGTCAGGCGCGAGATCCCGTGCGTACGGAATACAAACAAATATCCCGCAAAACTCACGACCTTCTGCAATGCGCCGCGCTCGTCGACCATCTCAAGATAGCCTGCCTCCGTGCCGGAAATCTGCCAGTTCGTCGGATCCAGATCGTCGCTGAACCACAACGCATTCGGCTGATCCTCCACGGTGGCGAACAGTCTTTCGTAGTGAATACACATACTTTTTACGCGCGGAGCACCCGTGACGTGACGTACGCTTGTGCCGTTGTACACTACCATCGTGTCCTTGGACGAACTGAGAATCAGCACGTCCTCTCCGTTCAGCCGGTAGTTTAATACCTGCGGCTTTTCGGTAAAACGAATGCCCGGAAGCGCCCGTAGCGCAGAGGGGTTCGCCATGCTGATTTCGAAAAAAGCATTTTGCGGCGTCATCATGAGCAGACGCTCGTCCCCCTGTTTGCGATAGTGCCAGGCCCCTGCCGTACCCGCTGCCGGCGTTGCGATTTTTATTTCCGTTCCGCCGACCCGCAAAAACGCCTCCGTCACACCGGCCCCTTCGCGCAGGGCACCGCTGGCATCCTCGAAATTGTAGCATAACGTCGCATAGCGAAAGGGCAGCAGATGCTCGTCCGCATCGACGTTCATTCCGCCGCTGAAATCACTGACGGATAACCGCATCTTTCTTTCTGCCTTTGTGCACAGGCGTTTGCGGTAAATCATGCCCACCGCCTTCGCGGAAGACGAATTTCCGCCTTTTTGCCGGCGCAGCACAACAGCGCGTCCTTATAGCGCTGTTCCCAAACGGAGGCATCCTCGTACCGGCCGCTGATCAGGCAATACTCACATGCGGTGCCATAGGCAAATACGCGTTCGCTAACTTTGCCGGAACGATAGTCCAACTCGTCGTAGAATCCGACGTCCTGCGGCACGTAGGTATATTTTACCGTAACTTTTCCCGCCTGCGTCTGCAGATGCGACGGCCAGGAAGAAAAGGCAACCGACTCCCCTGCTTCGTTCGTGACGGACTTCACGTCCTGAAGTTCGCGCCGAAAATCGGCATACGGCAAGATACCGTCCTCCGTTTCGAACACTTGCTGCGTCTGCAAAGGCAGGTAATCGCACGCCACTTCTTTATACACCAAATTGGCGCAACGATTCAGCAACTGCAGATCTCTGTTGATTTTTAACTCTTCCTGCGCTTCGCTGCTTTTGCCGTCGATAAAGACGCCGAGATCCAGCAGCTCCGTCTTTTGCAAAAACACGCAGGCAAGCTCCGTAATATCTTTTAATTTCATAGCCCTTCTCCGATTTTGTCTACCGCCTTTTGCACGCGGTCCCGCAAGATTCGCTCTTCCAACGCGGCGTTTTGCCGTTCCATTTCCTCAAATTCTTTATGCATTCGTTCCGCACGCGTCCTTCGGGCGTATTCCAGCGTACGGCAATCCAGTGCGTCGTACGGCACCGTAAAGGCATAACTATCCCGTCGGTTGTCGCAGTGCACTTCGTATTTGCCGCGGGCCAGGTTATAGTACAAAACATAATGCGCATCGATTTCTTTCAGGCGCGATGCCACGTCGAACAAATCCTGCGTAATGAACTGATATTGTAATCGATTCATAGTCGTAAAGTCGCAGCCGCATTTCTGCGGCTGCGAAAACGATTCTCCTCTTTCTATTTTTCGGTGATGCCCGTAATCTGCGCCTGCCCGATCGGTTTATCGCAGAGCAAATCCGCATATTTCACCAGCGTTGCGTTGTACACGGGTTTGTTGGCCTGTTGCTTGATGATTCTGCCGTCTTCGCCTTCCAGCCATCTCCAATCGCACAGTTGATGCAGATGGAATTCCTCCGTGTTCAGCAGATACATGGTACCTGCCGGCGCAAAACGATCGCTCACGACGGGGATTCCGTTGTACGAAATGGCTTTGTAGCCGCCCGCCAGGTTCATCACGTCGAAATTGGTGCGGTTGCTGCTGAGGTATTCCTGATAGGCGCGCTTCACGCCGGAGGAACACACGATAAAAACCGTCGTGCTGCCGGCAACCTCTTCCAGGGTGTCGATGGCTTTTTGAATCAGCACTTCGTTGATTTTTCCGT
Source organism: uncultured Clostridia bacterium (assembly GCA_934203075.1). Lineage (GTDB taxonomy): Bacteria > Bacillota > Clostridia > Christensenellales > CAG-314 > CAKPYT01. Next base: position 5,212 of record CAKPYT010000010.1, read on the forward strand.
CGCTTGCCGTAAAAGAGTGCGGGCTCAGCCACAGATTGGACGAACGAGTCAGGCCGTACAGCGAGGCAGAGGAGGAAAAAATCGCCTTCAACCCCGTGATTTCGTTGTTATAACTGCCCTGTACCGTCATAAAATCATTTTCTGCAACGCCGGTGGGGGCGGATTGCAGCGTCACCTTTTTGTTCGCGCGGTCGATCGAAAGGATGCGCAGCCCTTTTGCCGTGGAAACGACGCTCGTTCCGGAAACGAAATCCACCACCATGCCCTCCATCAGGTTCTGAACGCTATCCACCGTTACGACGCTTTTCTCCACGGCGGAAACGGTTGCCAGTTTTCCGGACCCGTCGCCGAACAGCATTCTGCCAAAATTGAATTTGCTTGCTTTCAGCAGCCCTTCCATTTCCGCATTCAGCAGATTCACAAACGCACCCGCATTGTTCTCGCTGGCGCGCATGGCTTTATCCGTAATCTCAATCGTGCCGTACAGGTTCTTCAGCGTCAGGACGAACTGTGCGTAATTGTTCCCCGCAGGGGCCGGCAGTGTGCCGTCCTCCGTTCCGGCGCCAATCCCGCCGTTCATTCCGAAGGGGGCAAGTTTCCGGATTTCTTTTCCCCACACGTCCGAAGTGGTTTGGTCTATTTTTGCAAGCAACGGGTTCACGTTCGTGTTCAACTGATCGGACACGACCCCCAGATATAACGATTTTAATGCATTTTCTGCACTTTTCAGTGTTACCATATTTAACTCCTTTCCGTTTTTTATTTTTGAAAGTATTCTTTTGCGATTTGCGCCGCTTCCTCCATGGTTTTCGGGCGATGAGGCGGCGTCAACACTACGCTGCCCCCGCCCGCCATAGTGGGCGTCGCTGCCTGCGACAATTCTTTTTGATAGTCCCGTATCATTTTTTCTTTAATCCGTTCGTTCCCGAACACATACGTTTTCAAAAAAGCATCGTCCTCTATCAGATCCGTCGGACTGCGATAAGCTTCCTGCAACACGCGCAGATAAGCCAACTCCAAAGCGTTGTCGTTGTTGGCAATATCGGGGTTGTCCACAAGGCGGGAAGCGATCTGCGCCGCAAAAGAAGAAGCTTGCGGGTTTTCCGAAAGAAAATTATCCACTTTGCTTTGCCAATCCTCCCGACGATAAACGGGCATCGGTTCCTGCGAATTATCGACTTGCTCGAAGCGTTTCAACTGCTGGCACTTTTTGGTAAACTCCTTCTCTAACGCCTGATAGGCGTTGACCAAATCCTCCTGCGTGCGAAATTTTCCGAGCGATCCGTTTTCGGCGGATTCGGCTTTCGTTTGTTGCGTTTCGTCTGACATGTTATTCTTTTCCTTTGCCTAACAAGGCCTGATGTTCCCGAACGTGCTGCAAAAGCACGTCCTGCACATTGTGTTTTGCGGCTTCGCCGCTGATAATGTATTTTACGTGCGTATCCACGTGAATTTCGTGATTGTCCACTTCCAGAATCTGCGGGAGGAACTTTTCCGCACGGAGGTTTTCTTCCTCGGCGCGCTTCACGTGCAAATCGTAGGTGCTGTGCGCGCTCTCCCAATTGCCGAATCCCATCAACTCCAGAATTTTTACTTTGGAACTATCGCTGATTTTTCCTTCCTCATCCGTCAGAAGCCCGGCATTCAGCAACTGAAATACCATGGCACGTTTTTGCGCCGGCGAATCGCTCAGTTCGTTTTCCGTTTCGAATATCACGTCGTCACTGCTGATATCACTGGCCTGAAAATAGAAGAGTTCTACCGTGCCGTCCTCCCCCATGGTTTTTGCCAACCGCGGATAGGCGGCGTACTGCCGGAACAAGCGCAAGGAATAGCGCGCAACCGTTTTCAATGCGCTGCGGATTTCCTCCGCCGTAGCGGTCAGGCGCGTGTCGTCCTGATCGATCAGCAACTGAAGTGCCGTGCCGCTCGTCACGTTGGTGGGGGTGGCGGAGTTTCGCATCAGTTCGCTTACCCCACTGATGTTGGTAAATTCGTTTAACAGCCGATCCTCCTCGTAGGAAAAATCCGAAGGGACGGTTCCCGGGGACATCAGCCGCGGAGGCACGGAGCCCTGCCGGTATACCAGAACTTTTCCGGGCGAAAGCCCTTCCTCTTCCAGATTCTCCGTATCGACCGAGCCGTCTTCCACCGTCAATACACCCATGGAAATGCGGTTCAGAAACTCGTGCTTGCGGTTTTTGACGGCGTTATACGCCCGCTGCACGGGAATGATGCGATCCACAATGCTGACGCCCCAAAAGCAACCGGGCTGCGCCTGCGCCACCTGGCGCACAAAGGGAAACGCTTTGGTTCCGTCCTCTCCCAGCCGGAACGGAAGTTCCCCCACGTACAACAGTTTTTCGCCCGCAACAATCACCAGCCTTCCGTTGGGATACTCCTTGGAAGGTTTTTCGTACCGTTCAATTACGATTTCCTGATTGTGGCGGCTTTCGCCCACAACGCCCGGCACAAAGGAATTGTATCCCAGCCCGCCGATGCCGCCGGTTCCGGTAAGCGCAAACACTTTCACGTCCTTTCCCTCCACCGTTTGCCCCCATTTGCGATAGATTTCTTCCACCGGGTACGCCTTTGCGTGAATGAGGGAAGAGCACGTCTCCACGCCGTCCGTCGCGTTGGAATCCGGATAAATTTCAAAAGGAGGGCACACGCTGATGCCGACATCCCCTTCAAATACGTCCTTCCCTTCGTGCTTGCCGGCGTACGTTCCGCGCGTGCCGTCCCACACAACCTTATAAAAAGAAGTGCCGCACACTTCACTCCACAGCGTTGCCGCGGAAATCAGCGACGGCATATCCACCTTGTGCGAAAGCGATTGCAGCACTTTGCTGCCCGCCTTTGCGGATTGAATATCCTTTTCCTCGTTGGAGGTGGGGCGCACGCTCATTTTGGGGCGCACGCGGCTGAGTTTTGCCAGGCGTGTTTCCACTATCGGTGCGATGTGGTTGAAGACCTCCTTCTCCTGCCAGAAGAAAAACTTTTCCTCCTGTTCGATTTCTCCCCGGCCGGTGACGTTGCAATACTGATTGCCCATTAAAAAATTCAGATCCAACTGCCACGACAACTCGTACGGCTTGCGTTCCTGCTGGCGTCGCCGGAAATCCTCCTGCACGTCACGCACCAAATCTTCGTAATACTCCATCCCTACTCCTTCACGGTGGTTTTTGCGTCCAACGTCTTTTTAATTTTGTTTTGCGGGCTGCGCGGTACGGTATGCTCCGCAATTTCGCGATACAGTTCCTGCATGCATGCCTCGCAGAGGTTGCAATAGCGCATCCTCCCTTTCACGGCAAAGCGATATTTTGCCGTATTGGTGCAGTTTTGCCTGTCACATAAAATATTCGTGTTACATTTTTCCATTTTCGTCCTCCGTTTCTTGGCTTAACAGGGTCAGCAAACGCTTTCGCTCCTGCGCCAACTGTTCGTCGGTCATGGTTTGCAGAGACGGCTGCGCTTTGGATAGTTCCATCAAAATTCTGCCTGCCGAAACATCCGGCGGCAGATACTTTTTCGTCACCTTGCGCTTGGTCAGTTTGAACTCTCCGTCCTTATCCTCGCTGAATTCTTCCACAACCTCGTCCACCGTGTAGCCCAGAGCTTTTTTTAAAAGCATCTCCTGTACCGATTTCGTAATATCGTCCATGGTTATCTTCGCCTTTTCAGTTTGTTGTAAAGTTTCTCCTTATCCAATTGAATCGCACTCTTTTCTTCCGGCTTGCGATACGGTTCCGGTTTGGAACAGAAATAATAACGAGCGGCGTCGAGGCAATGGTCATCCGTCTTGACGGGCTTGTCCTCCTGCGACCAACGATAATTCTTCAATTCCCGAATCAGGTTGACGCAATTTCGAAACACATAAAACCTTGCCTTGCCGTCGTTTACTTTCAGGTACGCCTTCATACGGTTGATGCCCGTGAACAAATCCTTGTTGACGTGCGGATTCACGTGGATGCCCTGCTCCGTAAACAGTTCCGTCACGCTTTTGCTGCTCGCCAGCGTTCGCTGATTCGCGGCGGAATCGATGAGGGCCGACAGCTTTCCGAAACGATCCTTTGGCCAGTTGAGGCGATCCGCCAGTTCTTTGATGCGGTCCGCATGATAAACGACGTCCTTTCCGGCGGCAAAATGCTCTGCCACCGCGTAGACGTTTCCGTCGTAATCACACGCAAAAAACAAACAGGCCAGCGGATTGTTCAGCCCCGGGTCAATGGCGATGTTATCGTACCACTCCTTCGGCACGTCAAACCCGTCGATGACATGAACCGAGGGGTCGAACTCCGGATATACCAACCCGCAATCGGCAGAAAATCTGCCGTATTTCCGACTTTCCAATGCGGAAGCATCCAACGAAAGAGACATCTGACGAATCTCCTCTTCCTCCAGATACGGATTGTCCTCCCATTGCATAAAAATCGTCCAGAGATTGGGGTCGTTCTGCGGATTGAGATATATTTTTTCGTACACCCAACTGAGTCCTTTCAAAGGGGTCATCGTGGCAAAAATATCTCCCCTTTTGTCCAGAATACGCATCAGGCATTCCTCGTAAATATCCTCCGGCGGCTCCTCGTCGAACCAGACGTAGTCCAGGCTGGTCCCCTGAAATTTTTCCCTGCCCGCTTCGCAGCTTTTGAAACCGATTTTGCTGACGGTGCCGAAAACGTTGCGCACCAGAATAAAATCGATGACGCCGTACGCGGGACTGTCCTGCTTGCCGTTCAGCATTTTAATTCCCTCGATCCATGCGGGATCAAGATATTCCAGCACCTTTTTTTGCGCCACGTCCCGCTGAACCTGCTGCGAAAGCGATACCACCCACCCTTCCGTTCCCGCACGATTGGGGCGAAACGGATGAATTCCCCTTGCCAGCCAAACCGTTTCCACCGCGCCGCACTCCGTTTTGCCGCTGCGATTGCCCCCGAAAACCCAACGATTGCGATGCAAGTCGCGATGAAAAGCCATTTGCTTTTCGTGCACCTTCTGCCGATTGTAGCAATTTATTTTTAAGCGGCTTCGGCGATCCGTTTCCGCCTCCACCTCTTTCAGTCTCCATACGATTTCTTTCATATTTGCCTTTGTTCCCCTCTCTTCGACAAAATTCCCTTCGCACAACCCGAAACACGTCTGTTACAATGAGAAACACAAGGAGGGTTTTCAATGCTTTTCGCTTTATTCTTGTTGTTTGCCCCGCTGCCCGCCACTGTGCAAACACATTTCGTGCGAGTGGAAGAAACGCAGGTCTGTTTTTATGCTTCCCCCGCGGACGTAACAAGCGAAGTATTGTTTTATCTGCCGCAAAGTTACTACCTGACCGTAGTGGACGAGGGCCCCGCTTTCTACCAGGTCACGATCTTCGACAACACGGACGGATTCTATAAAATTGCAGGATACGTAAAAAAAAGCGCCGTCTCTGCGTGCGACGAAACGCCCGTTGCGCCGCTCTACCCCAAAGAAACGCTGTACGCGCTGAACAATACGCAATTATGCTCCGCCCCGCAAGGGGGAATTCTTTGCAGCACGCTGAAAGGTCAGCCGATGCTGTACTACGGAACTTTGGGCGAATGGCATTACGTCCTTTTCGGCGGGGAATTCGGCTACGTGAGGGCCAGTGACGCCACGCTGCCGCAAATCGCATTGCATCCCACCCCTTTGCCTCAAAAAGAGGTGCCGGATTTACCACAGGACGAAGAAAAACCGTCGCCCGCCGCCGACGTACCGCAGGCCGATGCAACACACGTGGCACTGGTGATTCTGTTTGCCGTGCCGCTGGTCACCGCCGTGGTTCTGCTGTTCCGCACGGACGAACCGAAAAAGCCGCGCTATTTCGACTACTACGACAAACCGCACTAAGCGTCTGTCGTTTCGGTCGGGCGGATCCGTTTTGCGGAAATACGGTCTCTGTCGCTTTTTCCCTCCGCAAAACGCTGCAGTTTTTCATAACGTTCTTTCAGCCAACGCTGCGAAAAATAATGCTTGCGGAACCAGGCGTCGTCAAACCCGGCGCGCTCCAGCGTAAGCACGAAAGAAGCCACCGCCTTTTCGAATTTGCGAAAATACGTGCGTTCCGCATACCCGTAGCGTCGAATCAAAACGTCATGCGATGCGCCTCCCACAAATCGCGCGCGCAGCATTTGCGCGGGCTCGCACTCCATTTGACGGAAAGCCTCGTCCGCGATTACTTTCAGGTTGATCAGGTCGTTTTTCTTGTTCATCAGTTTCACAATCTCTTCCATCTGGCTCAACGTACTCTGCCCGGCACGGAAATGATGTGCGTTCATTGCTCTGGCATAAACCAAACCGTCGATTTTCGTGGTCATTTCCTCCAGCTCACAAAGGCTCCCGAGCAGCGTTTTGGCATATACTTCGTTCATTGTTTTCTCCTGTCGTTCGATATTTTCGAACATTTGTTCTATAAATTTGCATCCCGATTATATCAATTCATCTGTGACAATGTCTGTCACTTTTTCTTTTTTCTGCCAGGAAAATCCTGTCGAAAAATCTTTCTGTTTGCCGTTTTTTGCCCCCGAAACGCGTTTTCGGCAATTTTCGACCGGAACAGACAAATTCTCTCCGAAAAAAATCGCTCGAAAAATAACTTTGCAAAACCCGGCAAGTTTGCTATAATAAAGATTATGACAGACTCGCCCTGCTTCGGAGGTTGATGACGCATCGTTCCGGAACGAACGAGGAACCCGCAAACTGCGTTCCCCTTTCCTTCCGCGATGCCGGAAACGGATCTTTCGATCCTTCGCCGCAAAGTCCGCAAGCAGAAACCGGGAATCTTCCATCGGAGAATCGTTATGCAAAAGAGATTTCTTTTATTTTTATGTGTATTGCTCTGCCTGTGCCTGCTGCCTGCGGGCGTTTTCGCAGAAGAATTGAGCCGCGTGGTGGACGCGCACCTGACGCATCCCGTAGACTTATGCGTGCGGGAGGGCGAAGTTTTTGTGGCGGACAACCTGGACACCACGGCAATTCTGCACAAATTTACCGATGACAATCACGCACGTGTCTCCGTTGAGGGCAGTATCCGCTCGCTTGCCTGCGGCGGAGGAAAACTGTTTGCCGCAACGGAAAGCGCGTTACTCGTGCTGGACGCAACCACGCTGCAAACGCTTTTTACTTTTCCTCTCAAGAACGTTTCCGTTCTGGAGACGGGCAACTTCGCCTATGTCGATACCACGCAAACCCCCTCTCAGATCGTTTTGAAAGAGCAGGTTTTTGTCGTAACGGGCAATCAAATTTTATACCTGCCGATCGAACAAATCACCTCCGAAACGGATTGGGGGAAAGTTACGAAAAAGGGAGGATTTTCCGAAAACGTGAAGGCCGTGAACGCCGCCGGCGGAAAACTTTATGCGGTGTTCGGCTCCACAATGAGGATTTATGATGACGCCGGAAACGACGACGACGTGCCAGACGTACAGGCTTCGGCATTGTTTCACTTTGACGAAACAGAGTACCTCTTCTACGAGGGGAACCTCAACGGAACCCCGATTTCCGCCGCCGGAGAAGTAAAAACCGTGCTGTTTACGGGAAAGAATGTGTTCTACGCCATTGTGGACAATATGATCAAGCGCTATCGTCTGACGGCGGACGAATTCGTTGCGGACGATTTCTCCATCGGCACGAACGAAATCAAAGCAGACCTGCCGCTGGACGTAGACTCCGCCAAACCACGGGCGGAGCAACTGCGCGTGGCCAAAGCCACCGGGTATCCCTCCAACATCCTGTTTGAGGCATCCAAAGCGGAGGCAGAAGATCGCCTTCCCTACTGCGTACTGTCCGACGATCAGACCTTTTTGATTCTGAACTACGGCACGGAAGACAGCCATTATTTTGTGATGATGAACGGCAAAGTCGGCTTCATCGAAAAAGACGATGCCTCCCTCGAAATTGCGGAAAACACTCCCTTTGCAAACGGTCAGCAGCACTATCAGACCTTTGACCCGCGCGTACGGCTTTATCGCCTGCCGGTCAAGAACGATCGCTATCTTGCGGCGACACTCCCGCAAAAATACACCCATCTCACCGCCGTTACGGCAATTCCCTCTTTTGAAGGCGAAACCTGGTACTACGTTTCCTTCGACAACAACGGTACGACCGACTATGCGTTTGTCAACCGCACCGACGTGAAACGCTACCTGCCGGACAGCGGCCTGCAGCACCGGGAACGCGCCAACCCGACGCTTGCCCACGGCTTATTCGTTTACGAAACCATGTCCGAAGAGGACATCGTGCTTGCCGAAGTGCGCAGCGGCACGGAAGTGACCGTTACCGGTTCGGAAGGAGAATGGAGCAAAGTTCAAATCACCGTGGACGGAGTGCAGATCGTAGGGTATGTTCGCACCGAATATCTGGTGCGGGACGGGCTGACACGTTACGAAACGGGCGGTTTGGTTTGCGTGCTTCTGGTATTGGCAATGGTCATCGGCGGAGTGATCTGGTTCCGTTTGGCTCAGCCGAAAACAACCGCTACGCTCGTGATCGATAAGGACCGGAAACTGGACAGTTCCCAACTCACCCTCGATTTTCCGGAGAACGAAAAACACGACGAATAACCCGCGCTTTTCTGACGGAAGCCGACCGGGGACAAACCGCACAGGTCGAAAGCCGGAACGCACTGCCGTTTGCGCGCGGACCGTGTAAATCGTGATCCTCTACCTTTTTCAAAACTACAAAAACAGGCGACCGTTCCGGTCGCCTGTTCCTTTTTCTATCCTCTCCGTTCGGAAAAACGCACCGTTTCCCCCTTTCGCTTCGTACTATACGGTCGTGTGCCATTCCGGCCTCGGCATGGGAGCAAGTTCCCGATCCACCGATATTCTGGCGACGGAGACCTCATACGCCGTTTTGGTGACGATTTCCGTTTCGTTGATCTTCTTCTGATATTCTCTGCTTTGCACGCTCCCGACAACGGAAACGCATTCGCCCACGTCAAGATACCTTACAAAGCGAGCGTTTCTTCCCCATGTGATGCAGGGAATATAATCGCTTTTGTTGTACGCACGATTGACCGCCAGCAGCAAATCACAGATTTCCCGATGAAAAGGCGTGGTGCGATACACAGGAGGTTTGCAAATAAACCCCGTAAGTTCTATGACATTGGGGTTCTCCGAAGACGGATCTTCCAGAACTTCCCGCACGAATACCGTCAGCATCAGGCGGCTTCGTTCTTCCTGCATTTTGTTATAGCTGCGGAACTGCCCTGCAATCGTTACGGAGATTCCCTTTTTCAAACGATGTGCCGCAATCAGACGATCGCTGACCGTAATAGGCAAAACGTCGAAACTCTCCGACAGGCGCTTTACCCGAAGCATCATTTCGTAAAACCCTTCTCCGTAAATTTCATGCGAGAATACCGGTTCGCTCACCAATTCTCCGGTCAGAACGACCTTGTTTGTAAATGTTTCCATTTTTCGTATGTACCTCCTAGTTCGTTGCGTGTTGTATGCCCTGCGAGTCTACCGTGCCGTTTGTATGCAGGTTCTGTCCCACCGGAACAAAGCGAAAGCCTTTCATTTGCAAGGTCATCAACACCTGCGGTAAAGCCTCCACAATATGGTCGCTGTTGTTATGGCACAAAATAATGCTTCCGCTTTGTGCTCTTTTTACAATACGATTGCAAATTTCCGTAGCGCTGAGCCCTTTCCAGTCCAGAGAATCTACGTCCCACTGAATGGTGGTCAGGCCTTGTGCCCCCGCTTCTTCCAGCAGTGCGTTGTTATAGTCCCCGAAGGGGGCCCGGAATACCGTTACTTTTCGTTGTGTGATGTTTTCTATTTTTTCACAACTCGTTTGCAATTCTTTTTGAATTTCTGCCCGCGATAATTTGGACATATGCGGATGCGTATTGCTGTGCGTACCGATTTCATGCCCGCGCTTTGCGATTTCCGCTACTGTTTCCGGGTATTTCTCCACCCAAAACCCCACCAGAAAGAAAGTGGCCTTGACCTGGAACCGATCCAACTCGTCCAGGATTTTCAGCGTTTTGTCGGCGCCCCACGCCGCATCGAAGGTGATGGAAAGTCGCTTTTCCTCCGTCTCTACCCGATAAACCGGTACTTTTCGCTCTGCCGCCGCGACCGGCCCGTCCCCCAGCAAAAAACAGAGACAAAGCACGATACATAACGCCGACACAAAAAGAAAAAGCGTTTTCTTGCGTAAAACCAGAACCATTTTCCCTTCCCCCCTATTCTACCGCATTTCTCGTAGCGGAAAATTGCCGTCTTTCGGTGTTTTTGTCGAATTTTATACCGACCTTCGGCTTCCGTCCTGCGTTTCAGGCGGTGAATCTGTCTTTTTCTTTTCCTATCCTATGCGAAAAAATTTCTCTCTATGACGGAACCGCAACAAAACCGAACCCTGATAAATCCCGTTTTTGAGGGCCTCGCCCCCCCCGATAAAAATCGACGGGACGCCGATCTCCTCCCGAAAAAAAGCAAAGAAAAAGCCCCGACAGACGCTCTGTCCGGGGCTTGTTTCCCTTCTCTTCGTTTTTTGTGCCTTCGCACTTGATTTTTACCGCTTCTTTTTCGTTTTCGGTTCCGTCTCGTCGGACATTTTCCAGGCGTACTCGATATCCGTACGATAGTGCACCACGTTTTGCAGAGCCAGACCCTTACGGCAACCTTTCGGGGCACGGCCCTTGCTCAGGCGCGTTTCAATGACGATATCTTCCGTATTCACAATGCGCAGCCCCTCCTCCGTCACAAAGGCAAGGTTATACGGCATGGTAACGCAATCGGCAAAAGCAACGGTTTTGCCGTTTCCGTCCAGATCAACGATCTTCACACCCTTGCGATAACGCGCCATGACATCCAATTCCGCAAGAATCACGCGTTTCATATAACCGCGATCCGTCACCACAATCACTTCGCCTTCGTCCGAAACCTGACGGGCAAACACCACTTCGTCATCCTCCGCCAGCAGCATTCCTTTGACGCCGCCGGACACGCGCCCCTGCAGAGGCACGTCGCTTTGGTCGAAATTGAGGCACATTCCCTTTTGCGTCACAAAGAGCACGCTGTAGTTGGGTTTGCGATCTTCCACGGAAATTACTTCGTCGCCTTCTTTCAGTTTCACGGCCTGGAAATAGTTTTTCAGCAAGCCGTACTCCGCCCAGTTGCTGCGTTTGATCATGCCGGCTTTGGTATAGAACAACAGATCTTCCTTCCCTACCGATTCAAACACGGGGCGAATCGTCAAAAGCCGCTCGTTCGGGGCCAGATCCGAAAGATAAGTATGCGGGTCTGCGCCTTTATCGTGATAACGACACTCCGGAATGGCTGTCGCTTCCACCTTAAAGCAATTGCCGAGGTTGGAGAAACAGAAGATCGTTGCACCCGTTTCCGTTTCGACGGCGGAAGTAATCATATCGTAAGCGGCGGTGCGTTCCGTCACCTCTTTGGTGCTCATGGAATAGTTCTTGGCGGGGATCCGCTTCAGACAGCCGTCGGCAGAAATGGCAATCACAAACGTTTCCGTCTCCGGCTTGTCGCTTTGAACGTGTACCTTTGCGTCCTCTATTTTCGTCACAATCTGGCTCCGCCGCGGCGATTTGTATTGCCGTTTGATCTGATTCAATTCGGACTTCATCAGTTCGTTTTGCAGTTGTTTGCTGCCGATGATGGCCGTGAGGTTGGCAATCAGTTTTTCCAGTTCGCGCAATTCTTCTTCCAGTTTGGTCACTTCCAGCTTCGTGAGACGTGCCAGGCGCAAATCCAAAATTGCCTGTGCCTGCTTTTCGCTCAGGCTGAAGCGATTGCGCAGATTCATACGCGCTTCGCTGGTCGACGCCGACTTTTTAATGATATCCACCACTTCGTCGATATTCTGTACGGCAATCAGAAGCCCCTGCAAAATATGTTCCTTGGCGCGGGCCTCATCCAGCTCGTACTTCGTGCGGCGCAGAATCACGTCCCGCTGATAGTCGGTGTAAAAAGCGATGATCTCCATCAGGCTCAGCTGTTTCGGTTTGCCGTTGGCAATGGCCACCATATTCACACCGAACGTTGTTTGCAGGTTGGTATGTTTATACAATACTTTCAAAATCGCATTCGGGTCGCAATCCTTTTTGATACGAATAACGGCGCGCATCCCTTCTTTATCCGACTCGTCCACAATCTCGCTGATTCCGGCAAGCAGGTCCTTCTTTTCTTCCCGCAAATCCAGAATGCTTTTGAGCAGAGCCGCCTTATTCACCTGATACGGCAATTCCGTAATCACAATGTTTTTCTTTTCGCTGGGCAACGTTTCCACATGTATTTTTGCCCGCACGGTCAGTTTGCTTTTGCCCGTTGCATACGCTTGTTCGATTTCTTCGCTGCCGCTGACGTATCCTCCGGTCGGGAAATCCGGCCCTTTAATGATTTTCAGCATATCTTTCAGCTTAATGTTTTTGTTGTCGATGTACGCTACTACGCCGTCGATCACTTCGCCGAGGTTATGCGGCGGGATGCTGGTGGCAAGGCCTACCGCAATGCCGCTGGCGCCGTTCACCAGCAAATTGGGAAAACGCCCGGGAAGCATGTCCGGTTCTTTCAGATGGTCGTCGAAGTTGCGGCTCCACCGAACGGTATTCTTTTCGATATCCCGCAGCAATTCCAATGCCAAAGGCTGCAAACGCGCCTCGGTATACCGCATGGCGGCGGCGCCGTCGCCGTCCACCGAGCCGTAGTTGCCTTGTCCGTCTACCAACGGCATGCGCATATTAAAACTTTGCGCCATACGCACCATAGCGTCGTACACGGAACTGTCCCCATGCGGATGATATTTGCCCAGGCAATCCCCCACGATACGCGCCGACTTGCGATACGGCTTATCCGGCGTCATGCCCAGTTCGTACATGGTATACAAAATGCGCCGCTGCACGGGTTTCAAGCCGTCCTCCACGCGCGGCAGAGCGCGGTCCAGAATCACGTGCTCAGCATACGGCATCATGGATAACGGCAGCACTTCTTCCAACGGGCGGGAAATCAAGTGACTTCCGTCGTTTAATCTTTCTGTGGTTTCTTCCTGTTTCATCCTTATACTCCGTATTTATCCAAAATCTGATCGTTGTTTTTGTTGAAGTTTGCATGTTCGCTGATGTAAAGTTTACGGGCGTCTACCGCGTCTCCCATCAACGTCGTAATCATTTTTTCCGCTTCGGCGGCGTCTTCCAGCGTGACACGCATCAAAGTACGCGTTTTGGGGTTCAGCGTCGTTTCCCACAATTGCTCCGGATTCATTTCCCCGAGGCCTTTATAACGCTGAATGGAATAGCCCCTGCCCACCTTTTCTACCGCGGCGGCAAGTTCTGTATCGTCGTAGGCGTATTCGATGACATCCTTCTTGAACACTTTGTACAACGGTGGCATGCCGCAATACACGTGCCCTTCCGTCAGCAGTTCCCGCATGTAGCGGTAGAAGAACGTCAACAGAATCGCACGGATGTGTGCCCCGTCCTGGTCGGCATCCGAAAGAATGATGACCTTATCGTACTTTAACGAGTCCAGCGAAAAATCTTCGCCGATGCCCGTATCCAAAGCGGAAATGATGGTGCGGATTTCTTCGTTTGCCAGAACCTGGTCGATCCTCTTTTTTTCTGCGTTCAACGGTTTGCCGCGCAAAGGCAAAATGGCCTGAAACTTTCGGTCTCTGCCCTGCTTGGCACTGCCGCCCGCAGAATCCCCCTCCACCAGAAACAATTCGTTTTTATCGTAACTGCGACTGGAACAACTGGCAAGTTTGCCCACCAGGCTGGCATTATCGATGCTGTTCTTTTGCCGCGTAATCTCTTTGGCTTTCCGCGCCGCCAACCGAACCTTAGCCGCACTCAGTGCTTTTTTGACGATTTCTTCGCCGATCTTCTTTTTATCGTGCTCCAAAAAGTCCAGAATTCCTTCCGTCACGATGCTTTCCACCGCCGGGCGCGCTTCCGGATTCCCCAACTTCGTTTTGGTTTGCCCTTCAAACTGCACGTTCGCCATTTTTACGCTCAGCACAACGGAAATTCCTTCGCGGAAATCCTCGCCTAAAAGGTTTTCTTCCTTCTCTTTCAAGGCGTTGATTTTCCGCGCATAGTCGTTCAGCGTTTTGGTGAGGGCAACTTTCAGCCCCGTTTCGTGCGTGCCGCCTTCCGGCGTGGGAATGTTATTGACGTACGAAAACACGTTTTCGGAATAGGTGTTGGTATACTGAATGGCACATTCCAACTGCAATACGTCGTTTTTACCGGAAAGATAAATGGGCGTATCGAACGTCAGCGGCTTATCTTCGTTGAGGTAGGCAACAAAATCCACCAGACCGCCTTCGTAATAGAACGAACGCTTCATCGGTTCGCCGGCTTCCGTTTTTACGCGGTGATCGGTCACGGTGAATTCGATGCCCTTGTTCAAAAACGCCAGTTCCTTGATGCGCTTGACAATCGTTTCCAGCGAGAACTCCTGTTTGCCGAAAACCGCAGGATCCGGTTTGAAGCGAATTTCCGAACCGGTACGATCCGTTTTTCCCTCCTCCTGCAGGGGGCCTTCCGGAATACCGCTGTGCATGACGCCCTTTTCGTCCTGATAACTATGAAAACGCATTCCGTACGCTTTTCCGTTTTTGTAGACGTGTACCGTAAGCCACTCGCTCAATGCGTTGGTGACGGATGCGCCTACCCCGTGCAAACCGCCCGAAAAACCGTAATTCTCGTGATTGAATTTTCCGCCCGCATGCAGCTGCGTAAACACGACCTGCACACCGGACACCTTCAACTGCGGATGAAGATCCACGGGGATACCGCGCCCGTTATCCGTCACGGATACGCTGTTATCCTCGTACAACTCGATTTGTATTTTATCGGCAAATCCGTTTGCCGCTTCATCCACTGCGTTATCCACGATTTCCCACAAAATGTGGTGCATACCGTTCTTCCCTGTGGTGCCGATGTACATGCCGGGGCGTAAGCGAACGGCTTCCAGCCCCTCCAGCACCTGAATATCTTTTGCTTCGTATGATTTCCCTGCCATAATCCCTCCAGAATCGGATTCTGCTTCGACGCGCCCCTTGCCCCGGCAACAAAAACAGCCAGAGGAAAGACGCCTGATGCTTTACAATTAGGTAAAACCATCATAGCATGTTTTTCTGAAAAATGCAATACATATTTATTCACAAAATTACGTTTCATCTTGCCTGAAATCCATTCGTTTTCAAATAGAATACATAAATATGCAGTTTATGCAAAAAATATACGCTCGTTTTGCTCTTGTATCCCACGTCGGGGACGCGGGGTTTCCCTTAAAAAAAGAAACCGCGCAAGGCGGTTTCTCGATTTACGATAAAATCTTTTATTCTACTTTCAGCATGCGGTCGGTTTGTTCCAGCACGTCCTCGTAGACCTGCTGCCGCTCCACGCAGTTCAGCATTTCATGCTTGCCGCCGTGGTAGATTTTCAGTGCCACGTTCGACAAACCGAGCTGTTGATACATGCGGTACAACTGATGCACTCCTTTGCTGTAGTTCCCTACGGGGTCTCCATCCCCCGCAAAGAGATAGATCGGCAGGTTTTTGGGAATTTTTCCCAGCGATTTCGGTTGGTAAAGCGTTTTTAACCCGCGGAAAAAGCTATCGTAAAAACTCGTGCTGCACACGAAACTGCAGAACTCATCCTCCTCGTACTTTTTCACCTGCTGCCGATCGTTACTCAGCCAACTTTCGCCCTTAGGCTGTTTCTTTTGCCAGGTTTCGAAAGTCATCTTTGCCATCAGTTCGGCGGGGTACGCCCCGCCCTTTTTACGAAGCACACGCCCGTTCAGCTTGGAAC
>CAKPYT010000011.1 GCA_934203075.1 uncultured Clostridia bacterium
GGAAAGAGTTCAGAAATACGAAGACCTTGCAAAATAAGGCTCGTTAATAACAACATCCTAAAAAAGAAACCGTTGCCTTCGGGCGGCGGTTTCTTTTTTAGGATGACGGGATAAGAAAAGGCTTACGGGAACTCCGTAAGCCTTTTTTCCTCTTTACGCACGCGACAATCCGTGAAGGTTGTTTTTTTTACAAAACCCCCTTCCGAACCCGGTGCTATTCTTTTGTTTTCCCCTTTCTGCGGAAAATCCTGCTGCGGAACAGGATGAGATTCATCACCACAAAGAACCCGATTAAAATCCATAGGGTTGTGAGCGGCTGCTGCGGCGCAAGCACGGCGAGCAGCATCATGGGGAATCCGAACACGATGGCAGGCAACTGCTGATAAACCAGGTTCTCTGCCGCCGGCGTTTGAAACGTCGGGTCGATTTCTCTTAACAAAATCGTACCGGTGCTTGCAGTTCCCGTCAGCATGCCGTACATCACTAAAAATTGTTCTTCCGCATACTCCGGAAACAGAAGGCGCGCAATCCGGCGGTTGTAAAAATACGTTGCAAACGCCCCGACCACACCCAGAATCAGCAGCGTGACCCAATAGTTCTTTAATACGTCGATACGAATTGCTGCAACGCCCGCTACGATCATCAAATCGAAAAAGAACCCGCTGATGCGATCCATCAGAAAATTGTTGACGTATTGCCTTTTGACCACTTGCTTTTTCTTTAAGAACCCGAGAATTGCTTTGATCAGAACCGTCATTAAAACGCCGAGCAAAAAGTTGAACCCGAAAATCGTTGCGCGCATGCCGGGCAGCAAAGTGCCGAGACCCGTCATCAGCAAATACGCCAGAACGTAGGTACACACCACCAGCGCCACCTGCAGGGACAATTTATCGATGCTGCCGTTCATAGGAAGCTCGTCATCCGTCTGAATTTCTTCGGCCGTGTAACGCTCTGCCTTTTCGCCCAAAGGACCGCTGATTTTATTTTGCTTGCGCAGAACATTCAGATGAATTACGCCGCCGATGGCCGCACTGAGAAATCCGAGCGCGGCAACGGCCAGACCGAAACTTTTTCCGCCGAGAAACCCGTAATCCGTTTCGTAAATATTGCCGTAGTTCATTGCCTGCCCCGTTCCCTGGCCGTATCCGAAGGGCAACAGGATGCCTGCCGCCGGGAAAAAGTCACTGACGACGAGGGAAACAATCAGCGTGATGCCAAGCCCCAATATCCCCTGCAACAAATAAGTAGAAACCGTAGTGACGCCGCTGTCGAAAATTTCCCTTGCACGCTTGCCGGTAAACTTTTCTTTGGACGGTTTGAATGTTGCCGCAATAAAACCGAGCGCCAATGCGTGGTAGGTGATACACTCCAGCATCTCACTGCCCTTCCCTGCAAAAAAGTCCGTCTGAAACATCCGATCGCCCGTGACGGCTTCGTAGACAGAAGCTACAATCAAAAGAATTGCCCCGCCCAAAACAGACGTGGGAATTAACGACCGATGCAAAAACCCGATGCTCTTTTTCAGCAGATTTGCAAGCAGCAAACTTGCGGCCAGAACCGCAAAGAGGTTCACAAAGCCCCAAACACTATAATCCCAAAAATTGAAACTCTCCATTCTTTTCTCCCAACCTATGCCGAACGCATAAATGATAGTATTTTACGGCGCAAAACCGTTTGCCGCCCCGGATCTGATACGAATCCTCCCCGAAATACAAATTCAGTTTATTTTTGCCGCAAATTGCCATGCCGAGCCGATCAAACGGCAAGGTCAACGTCTCGTCGTCGGAAACGATTTCTACCCTGTCGCCAAACAATTTCAGCGTTGCCTTTTTGTGCAGCAACACCTTTTTGCGATATGGAATGACACGGAAAAGCGAAACCGAATCCTCCCCGAATTGCTCCTCTGCCGCGAAGGTCCGATGCAGTACGTACTCTTCCTGCGCACGGTACCAATCCCCCACGGTACGGTACGGAGCGTCTTCCCCCTGCCCCCGAAAGGTCAAAGAAGAAGTGTACTCCACCTTCCTGCCGCAGCGTGTACACGTCAGAAAATTCCCCTTACTTTGCCACTCCGTTATGCCGCAATGCGGGCAGGTATACAGAGCCCTCTCCAAATACTCCGCCCTGTGACGACTTTTTATCGTGAGTCCTGCAAGGTTATCGTCCTGATGCAGCCCCGTTACGATGGCGTTGTACAGTTCGTCATCCGTCATTCTTTCGTAGGTTCCTCTTTCAATCACCTGCGAGACGTAGGCTCGCATCTTGCCGCGCCGGATTTTATCGCACCAGCGCGGGCGCACGCCGAACCCGCCTTCGATGCGGAACAACGCCACGGGAAGCTGCAAAAGACGAATCATCTTGACAATGCTCGGTTTTATGTAGCAATTATACCCGCTGAAGGTACTGTTGCCCTCCGGCGCAATGGCGACGGAAGCCCCTTCCCGGGCAATCCGAATGCAGTTACGGACGCACTGCAAATCGTTCCCGCGCTTGTTGATGGGGATGGGGCGCACGGCAAAACGCAGCAAAGAGGAAATCCACCCGTTGGAATGAATATCTTCCGTGGTAACCGTGTACATCTTTCGCTTGCGAAAGACATAATTTACGAGAAGCCCGTCAAATGCCGTTTGATGATTCATCAAAACCAGATACGGCCGCTCTTTGGCCTGCGGAAACGTTTCCACCTTGGCGTGATAGCAAAATTTGGACATTCCCCATACAACAGGCGTTGCCAATTTCACAAAAAAACGATGCCGTAGACGACTCCATTTTTGTTGTTTGATTTTTTTCATAGTTCCTATTGTTCTTTCGACGTTTCGCGGCCTGCAAAAAAATTTTGCGGGATTCGCAATCTCTTTTGTTCGCCGTAAAAACCACAGTCGTTTGTTGGAATGGGGCGTAAAAAAGATAACTCCGTACCAACTTTTTCTCTTGTATTATAACATTACACGGCTTACAAAAACAAATTTTTGTATTGCATTCGCAATATGTTCTTTGCTAAACGCAAATAACAACCGTTCGTTGAAATATGGCGCGAAAAAGCCCTTGCAAGCAAACTTTTTCACTTATATTATAACATCGAAACGAGACAAAACAAGTTTTTGTCTGCAACTTCCGTTGCCTGCGGCTTCGCCTTCGCAAACCCGCCGTTTCTGCTCTAATCATCGTCGTGAAAAAGCCCTTGCAAGCAAGCTTTTTCACTTATATTATAAAGAAAAACAGCAAGAAAGAAAAGAGATTTTCTCTTTTTCTTTTGTGCTTTCTTCGTTTTTCTTTTCTATTGTCTTTCTGTGCGGAAAATGCTATACTATACAAGGAGGTGCTATATGAAAAAAAGAGTTCTCTTGTCACTTTGCGCCCTGATTTGCCTCCTTGCCCTTTTGCCGGGGGAAGCATCCGCAAATGCCGGGCCGTCCATGGCGAGCGGTTCGGACGGGTACGGCATCTATTCCGTAGCCGAAACCCCGTTGGAAGTAACACGGGAAGATTTGACTTTTGTATTGAAAAGCATCCCGCAATCGGAGGACTCCGTCCTGAAGCCGGATTCTTCGTACTTTTTGGCAGACTATACTTTTTATAACCCGACAGACGCTTCGGTGGAGCAATCCGTTTTGTTTCCGCTTGGTAAAACGCCGGATTATCTTGACGAAGCCGTTCTGAGCCTTGCGCAAACCTCCGTTGCGGTGAACGATACGGCAACTGCAACCACGCTCAGGCACACCTATTTTGACGAATCGTTCTTTTCTTTTGAAACGGCCGTGAAAAATCTCGCCGACGAATATCTGGAAGACGAAATATTCTACAAACGCAGACGTCTTCGCCGGCAAACCTATCTTGTGGACGGAACGGATTCCTCCGAAAGCATTTTTGTCACTTACGAACTGCCCGTTTCTTCTACCGAAATCGTGCTGACGGAAGGCTCTTACTTTTCCCTGGAGGGGACGACCATGACCATCGGCACCTGGCAGCTCCCGACCAGCGGAGAAGGCCTTACCCTGTACCTTTCGGACGGAATGCCAACACCCTCGAACTTCCGGATTTATGAAAACGCCTCCTTACAAAAACCCGTTTCGGGCTCCGTTTCGGCAGGAACCGTTTCTTTTACCACTTTCGGCGACCTGGTGGAAGAACAGAATACAACGAAAGGAGTTGTGTCCCCTCTCGATTGGTACAACGCCACCGTTTTAAAACTGCGCAAAATGCAAGCCTCGGACGGAATTCTTTTTCTGCACGCACTGGACGTATCCTATTCGCTTTTCCCGTGGCTGGCATACTCGTTTACCGTCCCGGCAAAATCGACGATACATAATACGGTAAAAAGCCCCCTCTACCCGGATATCCGCTACCGCTATACTCCGTATCTGTACGAATACAACTACCTGCTTTCGCCGGCACGCAACTGGGCTTCTTTCGGTAAAATTTACATCACGATTGACACTCCTTACTACTTATACCAAAGCAGTCTGGATTTTTTGCAAACAGAGGCAGGCTACACCTACACGACAGATGCTTTGCCGAGCGGCGAACTGAACTTTTCTCTCTGCGAGGTGGCAAACCCCTCCTCCGGACACAGCTTTTTCGGCATTGCAGTAGTTTTGCTGTCTTTGCTGACGGCTTTTGCCATTCTGGGGCTTATTGTTTATGCCTTCATCCGCTTTGCCAAGGATGAGCGAGCTTTGAGAGAACGCGTGGCGGTTTACGAAAAACTATACGGGCCTCTTGACCCGTCACAGTTGCCGCAAAAGCACAAACGCAAACCCCGCCGGAAGCAAACTGCAGACCAAGCGGAACCGGAAACAAAAAACAACGACGAAGAAAAATAACAGCTCGGAAAACCTCGTTGTTTGCCTTTTTCGGTTCTTCACCCGGCCCCCTGCAGAAAAAGCGGCCGTTCCACTGAAAACCGTAAAAGAAACTGCAGCCGCAACCGGTCGGTTCCCAAAAGAATTTGCGGAACCTGTCTTTCCGGTCGGGAACCAAAACCCGTTTTACAACAACCCCGGCTTTCCGTTTTCAGGCGTAACTTTCCGTTACGCCTTTTGTTTTTACCGATCAGGACGGCACCGCCAACTGTCGATTCTGATAAAAGCGGCATTCCCCTGCCGCTTCGTTTTTCTGTGAAAGTGAAAATGCGGACAAAAGATTGTTTTTCCGCCCGGTTTGTTGTAAAATAAACGAAACAGAAGGAGTCGTTATGGCAAAAACAAAAAAGACTTACGTCGGCTGGAAAGAATTAGGCTACCGACGCAAACAAACGGAATATTCTGCACCCACTCGACTTTTAGACGGCAAAGGAAACCTGACGGCACAAGGCTGGGCCCGCCGCAACGTTTTTGACTATCGTCGGGCAGACGCACGCCCGCAAAGCCGCGGAAAAGAATGGGACTTTTATCAGCTCAGCGACGGGAAGTACATGGTGCAGATTGTCGTTGCAAATATCTCCATCGGAGGATATGCCTCCCTGGTTTTTGCGGACGTGAGCGGAGAGGAAGAAAAACTCATCAATTCTACCGTACTCTGGCTGGGCGGAAAAAACAAAGTGATTCTGCCGGAAAACGGAGACCGCCCGAACCGTTTTGAATTTTCGAAAAAGGGTTATTCCGTGCTTTTTGACACGGGGGAAAGAAAGCGGACGATTGCTTTTCGCGGTAATGCCGACGGAAAACCGGTGAACGCTTCGTTTGAAATGGACCTGATGGAAGATCATCAGAACATCACGATTGTGACCCCCTTCCGCAAATGCGGCAAAGCGATGCCGAAACGCTTTTTCCTTACGATGAAGCAAAACTGTATGCCCTGCGAAGGGACTTTC
Organism: uncultured Clostridia bacterium; assembly: GCA_934203075.1. Taxonomy (GTDB): domain Bacteria; phylum Bacillota; class Clostridia; order Christensenellales; family CAG-314; genus CAKPYT01. The sequence goes on from CAKPYT010000011.1 coordinate 5,813, forward strand.
TCCTGCGGCGATTTTAGTTATACCTTTTCCAAGGAGAACACCTTTTGCGTGCTGGACTGGGGGCGCGGTGTGTGGCCCTATCGGAACGTGTGGTATTGGGGAAACGGTGCACAAAGAATCCGGGACGAAGCCGGCAACGAGCATATTTTCGGGTTTGAAATCACCTGGGGCATCGGAAACGAAGATCACGCAACGGAAACCTGCCTGTTTCTTGACGGCGTTGCACACAAAATCGGCTCTGTGGACGTAGAGACCTTCCCCAAGCCGGATAAATATATGCAGCCATGGCATTTCCTTTCGGAAGACGGACGATTCGACCTGACAATGACCCCTCAGTTCGATCATCATACCGACATGAATTTTGTGATTTTACGAATGCATTCGCATCAGGTACACGGACGTTGGAACGGTACCGTGGTGCTGGATGACGGCACCAAACTGGAAATTCGCAATATGTATGCCTTTTGCGAATACGTAGAGAACAGGTGGTAGAATGAAGCGAACCGAAATGCAGGATTTTGTCCTTTCTGCCGAGATCGGCGAAGCCGTGGCAAAAGCCCCGGTGATACGCCTTTCCAAAACGGAAACGGAACAAATCAAACAACGTTTGAACGAACGGGAGCGCATGCTTTTGAGAAGCGCCCCGCATCTTGCTTATGATTTTGAACTGTTCTGCACCCTCAAAAAATTTTGCGATACGCTGAACCTCTTTTCCCGAGCGGACGATGCTTTTCTGACGGCCTTGTTTCGCAATGCGAAAAAATACAGTGTGCAGGAGTTCTACTCCAATCCGTTTTTGAAAACGATTACGGCCCCCACGGCAAAAGTGGGGCGTTTTCTGCTTACCAATGCCACCTACGAAGCAGGAGAAATTTTTCAGTATGCCGAGCCGGATTTCTATACCGAACCGCTCGTACCGAAACTCGCCTTCTGCACCGGACAGGTTCGATTTCCTGCCGTATACGAGGACGAAATGCCCTGGATGAGTATTTGTCCCTCCGAAGTGACTTCCATTGCGCCTTGTCTGCCGCAAGCACACGGCAAAGTGCTGGTACTCGGGCTGGGGCTGGGATACTACCCCTTTATGATTGCGCGAAAACAAAGCGTTTCCGAAATTACGATTGTGGAACTGCAGCCGGAAGTGATTCGCCTCTTTACGCAATACCTGTTGCCGCAGTTTCCGCATGCGGAAAAGATCCGACTGGTGCAGGCGGATGCACTGCACTATCTTTCGCACGTGAAGGACGGAGATTTCGATTGCTGTTTTGCGGACGTATGGGAAAACCAGTTGGACGGAGCAGAGTTTTACCTTCAGATCAAACCGTACGAACAAAAACTGCCGCACACGCAGTTTTCGTACTGGATCGAAAAAGAAATTCAATACTACCTTTCGGACGTGGAATAGCAAAAGTGCTTCCGCAAAAAAAGCGCGCTCTTTCTGCCCCCTTTCCGACTTTTCCATCCATCGAAAAAGCCACCTTTTAAGGTGGCTTTTGTTGATCTTTCCCTATTTTTCTGCTTTAGTGTTGACCACCGAAGTTACTGTTCCGCATAGAAATGCAGGAACCACGCTTTGGAAAATGCACGATTAAACGATTCGTCCGTATCGTCCGCCAGGACACGGAACACTTCGATCAATTTGCTGAAATACGAAGAAAGCAACAACAGAACCGTGAGCATCCCTACCGCCCCCGCCAACACAAAGCGGAGCCACCCGAGCGGCTCGGCAACCAATGCCGTACCAAGCCCCAAAATGACGGCCGTCATGAAAGTGTGAATTAAGAAGTAAATCGTTTCGGAACTGAACAGATTCTTTTTGGCATAGCGCATTTTTGCAAACTTTTTGCCTCGTTTGGTTTCTACGATATATCCGCGCCCCTTCTTACGCAAACATTGATAAAACGCTGCCTGCACAATGGCCTTGCTCAGCATTTCGTCTTTACAGTTCGACAGAACCGTAATCGTTTGACAGGTGAGCCAGTACACTTCTTTATAAACGCGGTAGCGAATAATGATGAGCGAAAACAAAATGCCGACGATGCCTGTCGCCAAAAAAACCAACCCTTTGCTGGTTAAACTCATCTCTGCGGAAGAGAGTGCAAACGGAACGATAAAGGAAACCAGTGCCAAATAGACGGTGATGATCTGATCGCGTTTGGTTTGCTGCAGCGTCAACTCCGAAGAGGCGTGATCGTATAAATCCTCCAGATTGTAATCCGCATTGGTCTTGATGACCTCTTGGGGAATTTGTTTATTTTCGAACTTCTTTTTTTCCGGATTGTGTTGCGTTTTCATAGTTTCTCCTCATACGGAACCGCTTTCATTTTTTTGCAAACGATGTTTTGCAGCTCTTCGTAGTTTTCCGCGGTATTTGCGCCGATCAGCGGCGTTGGCTTATCGAACGCAAGCGATTTCCCTCGAAAACCTTTCAGAATTCCGCCCGCCTCGGAAAGAATCAAAAAGGCAGCGGCATAATCCCACGGGAACACGCGGATTTCAAAATATAAATCGCAGCGCCCTGCCGCAAGATAGCACAGTTCCAAAGCGCAACTGCCGAAGCGACGGATGTCGCTGCACCGGAGATACGCTTCCATAATGATTTCCGCGCAAAGCGGAGCGTACGCCTTTTGATACAAACTCATGGCAGTGCAGAACAACCCGTCCGCAAAGACACGCTGCGATGCGTAAATCGGCTTGCCGTTTAAGTAGGCGCCCTTCCCCGCTTCGGCATAGAACATTTCGTCGTGAAACGGATTGTACACCACCCCGACCAAAGGCTTACCGTTTTGCAGCAACGCTACGCTGATGGCACTTTCCTTTACCCCGTGGGCATAGTTTGCCGTCCCGTCGATGGGGTCGATGACAAAAACGTACTCCTTCCCCTGTGTCTGAATCAAATCGTTTTCTTCGCACAAGAACCCGCAACCCGGCAGGAGACGAGCCAATTCTTTGCACAAAAACGCCTGAATTTCCACGTCGTGAGAGGTCACGACGTTTGCAAACGAATCCTTTTGTTTTACCGTAAAGCAATCGTTCCTCATAATGCTTGCTGCCTTTCGGACCACTGCTTTGATCTGTTCCAATCGTTCCATACGTGTATTATGATAGCCTCCTTCCGATTTGTCAATACGCTGCCGGGATTTTTACTTTACGCCCGGTTTCTTCCGACAAGAATTCTCTACGAAACAAAAAAACGGCAGTTTTGACAATCTTCAAAACTACCGTAAAAGGTGGTCGGAGTGGCGGGATTTGAACCCACGACCTTTTGGTCCCGAACCAAACGCGCTACCAAACTGCGCTACACCCCGAAACAGCAATAGTATTATTGCACAAATCTTGCATTTAGGCAAGTTATTTTTCTTGTTTTTTCTGTTTTTACCATATTTTTGTATCGTTTGTCGTTTCAAACAGCGGAAGGCTTCCCCTCTTTTTTATAAAATCCCCTCCGGAAAAGGCAAATCCGTCCGCAGGCAGTATACAGAAAAGATTCGTTTTATACAAAATATTCATATTATACATAAATATTTGCATAATATACATTCTATGGAATATTTTAGAAAAATTTTTTGAATAAATAGCATAAAATTGCTTTACAAGTTTTGAGAAAGGGTGTATAGTGTGTTCATCTTCATTGGAGGCAATCGATATGAAAAAGATCTTAACAATTTGTACCGTCATCGTTTTGTTGTTCGCTATGGTTTTTACCTTTACCGCCTGCGGCAACAGCAACACTCTTTACGTTTACACCGAAGCAGGTTTTGCGCCGTTTGAATTCTTGAACCATGACGAAGTGGTCGGCCTCGACGCCATCATCGGCTTTATGGTAGCGCAGGAACTTGGCATGAAGCTCGAAATTAAAAACGTGGACTTTAACGCCATTCCCGAAGCGGTGAAAAACTCGCCGGAGAATTCCCTGGGCATTGCAGGCATTACCATCTGCGAAATTGACGGAATCACCTTCAGCAACCCCTACTTTACCTCTCAACAATACATTCTGGCAAAGAAAGGCACCTTTACTTCAAGCTCGGACTCGCTGGAACTCAGTGTGCTGAACAATAAGAAGGTCGGGGCGCAACTCAGCACCACCGGTCACAGCCTGCTGAAAGACAGCGTTGAAAATAACACCCTTACCGGAGTGGAAATCGTAACCAACCAAAAATACAATTTCTTGGTAGAATCCTTAAAGAACGGCAATCTGGACGCTATCGTCATTGACAAAACGCCTGCGGAAAGCTACCAAAAGGCCAACAGCGAAGACCTGGAAATCTTCCCGATTGCGGGTGCAGACGTGGAAAGCTATGGTGTGGAAGTTGCTTCCTCCAACACGAAACTGCTTGCAACCGTAAACAAAGTGCTTGCATCCATCACGCCGGAACAAATTGCGGCTTGGGTAGAACACTACACCGCACTTGCCAACGAAATTGCAGGCGTGAACGCATAACAACCCTTAACGACACATGATTTACGCAGTTTCAGCAGGCGTCGCCTGCTGAAACTTTGGCGTATCGGAGAAAAAATGTTTTTAGCAAAAAGTCTGTCTCAATTATTTTTTGACAATTTTATCGGCGAAAACAATCGCTGGCTCACCTCCATCGGAAAAGGCCTTGGGGTGACGCTTGCGGTAACAAGCTTTGCCGTTGCCTGCGGGCTGGTGATCGGTTCCCTGATGGCGGTGCTTCGCGTCAGCTATCAGCGTGCGGAACGTAAAAACTGGCTGCTGAAAATCGGCAATGCGATTGCAAACCTCTACATCACGGTGATTCGGGGCACCCCTGTCGCCCTGCAACTGCTCATCATTTATATGGTCGTATTCAAATTTCAGGGAAACGGTATTTTGGTCGGCGGAGTGGCCTTCGGCATCAACTCCGGCGCGTACGTTGCGGAAATTATCCGCGGGGGCATTCTTGCCGTGGACAAAGGACAAACGGAAGCGGGGCTTTCGCTGGGACTTAGCAATGCTACCGTTATGACACGCATCGTTGCCCCGCAGGCATTGAAAACGGTTTTGCCCTCGCTTGGCAACGAATTTATTGCCGTATTGAAAGAAACAGCCATTTTAGGGACCGTAAGCGTTTACGACCTGACGTTCGTTTCGCAGAATATTATTTCCTACACGAGGGATTATCTGTTTAACTTGTGCGGCGTGGCGGTGCTTTACCTCGCCATTGTGCTACTGTTAACCTATCTGCTAAAACTCTTGGAGAGGAGGCTTGCAAAAAGTGATAAATAACGAAAAAGAATTGATTCGGGTATGCAACCTGAAAAAGAGTTTTCGGGATCTGAACGTATTGAACGGGATAGACCTGACCATTCGGGAAGGCGAGCAGGTGGTTGTCATCGGCCCTTCCGGCAGCGGAAAAAGCACACTTCTGCGTTGTTTAAACCTTTTGGAGCACCCGACGGAGGGGCAGATTTTCTTTGACGGAGTAGAAATTACCGATCCGAAACAAAACATCGCGCCGATTCGTCAACAAATGGGCATGGTGTTTCAACATTTTAACCTGTTTCCTCATCTGACGGTGCTGCAAAATATGACGCTGGCACCCGTGCAACTCGGCATCGCTTCCAAAGAAGAAGCCGAGGCCTCCGCTTTGGCGCTATTGGCAAAAGTCGGCCTGCAAGAAAAAGCCAACAGTTATCCGAACAGCCTTTCCGGCGGACAAAAGCAAAGGGTTGCCATCGTGCGGGCCTTGGCAATGCATCCGAAAGTGATGCTGTTTGACGAACCGACCAGTGCGCTCGACCCGGAAATGGTCGGCGAAGTATTGCAAGTGATGCAGGATCTGGCAAAAGAAGGCATGACGATGGTGGTGGTAACGCATGAAATGGGCTTTGCAAAAAACGTTGCGAGCCGCGTACTGTTTGTGAATGACGGCGTCATCGAAGAAGATGCCCCCCCTGCCCTGTTCTTTACGCAGCCGAAGAGCAAACGGCTGCAGGAATTTCTTTCCAAAGTGCGCCATATTTAGACCCGAACGACCGAACCGTGCCGCAGCACGAACGTTTTGAAAGTTCTTTGATCGGTTCCGGGCCCTGAAAGAACAAACCGTCTTTTTCTATCTTAAAAAGCATAGCCGGCTATGGCTATGCTTTTCTTTTTGCCCTTTGTGGCCGCCGATCCTTTCGCTTTGTTTCGAGGTTTTTTGCGCTTCTGACGCAACCCAGGCGCGAACGGCTTTCAGCGCATCTTTTTCGGGTCTGGTATATTTTTTCCGAAGTAGTTCTCGCAAATAAACTCCTGCGAAGGGATTCCGCGTTCCTTCATCTGCCGCAGAAACGCGGCTTTTTCATAGGGAAGGCTGATTCGCTCCATCGACCACCCTTCCTGCGAGACCGTCAAAACAATGCTTTTGGCATTGCTTTCTCCGTTGCAGCCGACGGAGCCGACGTCGATATAAGTACGCTTGCCGAAGACGTCCCATGGGACGTGCTCATGCCCGTAGAAAATGACGGAAGCCCGCAGATTGGAAAACATTTCGTTCAGGTTTTCTTCCGTCGGCCGATGCGTGATCGGAAAAAACCGTTTGCCACGAAACGCATAGTGTGTAAAAGCAAACCGTTTGCCGAACCACGTGCGATAACGCACGAAAGGCCATTTTCGAATGGCGGCTTCGTATTCCTCTCCCATTTGTTCCCGAATGAATTTTTCATGCACGACTTCGTCCGGCAGGAGTTTTTTCTGACAGTGCTCCACCCCGTATAAGTACGTCCATTCGTGATTTCCCAAAACGCATTGCACGTTTTGCTGCAACAACAGCCGGACGCACTCCGGCGAAGCACTGCCGAGCGAAACGGCATCGCCCAGGTGAAACACTTCTTTGCACCCGATCTTTTGAAAATATTTTAACGTTGTTTGCAGGGCAGGCAAATTGCCGTGACTATCCGAAACGATCCCGATTCTGATCTCTTTCATCTTTCCCGCACGCCTTATAGCCCCAGTTCCGTGCGAATCGTCGCGACGATATCGCAAAACGCTTCTTTCTCGAAGGGACTGGGCATTCCGACGGATTGCAAAAGTTCCGTATAGGTTTTGGTTCCGCCCTGCTGCAGAAATGCCATATAGCGACGGAACGTTCCGTCGAAATCCTTGCGCATCTGTCCTAAAAACTCAAATGCGGTCAGCTGTGCAATCACGTAATCGATGTAGTAGAACGGGCTCTCGAAGATGTGCGCCTGTTTTTGCCATGCACGCCCCTGCCCGAAGAAGGGAAGCCCTTCCTGCGACAGGTACGGACGGAAAGTCTTCTCCAGGTTTTTCCAAAGTTCCAGGCGTTTGTCCGGCGTCATTTCCGGATGGAGGTAAACTTCCTCCTGAAAAGCATCCACCATCGTGCCGTAAGGCAAAAACGTAACGGCGCTTGCAATATGGCAAAACCGATAAATCGAAGCGTTTTTGCCGAAAAAGAGTTCCATCCAAGGATGCGTAAAGAACTCCATGCTCATACTGTGCACTTCTGCCGTTTCCATTGTGGTTCCCCTGAGTGCCGGATTCTCGATGGCATACGCCTGATCGAATGCCAAGGCGTGTCCGAATTCATGCGTCAGCACTTCAATATCGCCGGAACTGCCGTTGAAGTTCGCCAGAATAAACGGTAAGCGGTATTTGGGCAGTTCGGTGCAATATCCGCCGCCCCACTTGCCCTCCCGGCTCAGAACGTCGAACGCTTCGCAATCGATCATGCGGCGAATCAGTTCGCCCGTTTTCTCGTTCAATTCTTCGTACATCTTCACGCCGTTTTGAAAAATTTCTTCCACCGTTCCGATCGGCTTCGGCTCCGTTTGAGAAAAAACGTCGTTATCGTACAGCATTGTCCGGTCGATTCCAAGCGCCGGGTTGATTTTTTCGCGCAATTCACACACCAGCGGTACCAGATACTGCTGCACGTTTTCCCGCAGGCGCGCCAGATCCTCCCGCGTGTAGCAATTGCGCCCCATACGCAGATCCCCCAACGTTACGAAGCTTTCATACCCCAGCGTTTGCGCCATTTCTGTACGGACTTTTACCATACGGTCAAACACGTCGTCCGTTGCCTCTGCAATTTTCAAATACTCTGTTCCGAGGGCTTCCATTGCTTCTTTCCGTACGGATCGGTCGCCGGAAGTAAAATACTTGCGCAGCCCGCTCGGCGGAAGAATTTCCCCGCGGAACGGCACGGTGATACCGCTCATGCGTTTGGTATACTCCGTGACGAGCTGGTTTTCCTGCACGGTCAGCGACACGATTTTGCGATCGTTTGCTTTGCGGGCAATCTCCAGATTCCGAAAAAACACGGGCGGATAGAGTTTTTCCAGCTCTTTCAGGAAAGGCGAATCCAACAAAAGGTTGCCGAGTTCCGTGCTTCTTGCGCCAATCAACGGCATGATGCTATCGTAATAATCCTGCTCGTCGCCGTAAAACTTGTCACGCGTATCCTGCGAAAAACGAATATACGCCAAAGACGACATCGTCATAACGTTTTCGAAATATTCCTGTGCTTCGTCGTAAATCTGTTTTTGCGCCTGCGCGTTTTTTGCGTTATGCAGTTTTTCCTCACATTCCTGCAAGTAGGACAAAACTTCTTCCTGCGAGATCCTTTGATACGGCATTTCCGAGACTTTCATGTTCTTCCCCCTTTTCTTCGACCCCTCTCCCTCCGGAGAGTTTTTCTAACAATCACAATCCGCAAACGCGGCAAGATTTTCTGCCCCCGGCTTGCGTTTTCCTTCTTCGATTTCATGTATCAACTGCACGACACGGTCGTTTACCGGCGTCGGCACGCCGACTTTTCTGCCGAAATCGCTTACCACCCCGTTGATGGCCTCCACCTCACACGGCTTCCCTTTTTCGATATCCTGCAGCATACTTGCACGAATCAGCCGATGTTTTTTGATTACGATGGGCATCAGAAACAGCGAAATCGCCCGTTTGAATTTGCTATGGTAATCCATAAGTTTTACCACATCCTTGCCCTGAATTTTTTCGATGCGAATGCCGCCTGCACGAGTAGCGTCGATAATTTCTTTGATGATACACAGCGCATACTTCCGTGAAGTTTTGTTTTTTGCCACTTCTCCGAAGTTACAGCCCATAACGGTGGACATTCCGCTGAACGCACTGTTTACCAACAATTTAGACCAGCGCACGCCGAGAAAGTTATCTTCTACCTCGACCGTTCCCATTTTTTGCAGCAGACGCACAATCTCCGTAAAATGCGGATCCTTTCTGCCGGCCTCGGTTACGCTGCCTAAGGCAAAAACCAGCGCATCCGGTTCGGAAGTCAATTCACTGACGCCGGGAGAAACCAGTTGAGCTCCCCAGCCGATGGCGCAGCCGTAGGTGCGATCCGCCCCGATGATTTCCGCAATTCCTTGCTCCGGCAGACCGTTCTGCATCGTGCAGATCACGCCGTTTTCTGCCAGAAAGTTTTTCAGCATCGAAACCGTTTCCCGATTGTTCAATTGTTTGGTAAGCAAAAAAACGATGTCGTACTTTTCGTGCATTTCTTCCGGCAGCAAAGCGTTTACGGCAACACAGAACTGCGCCTTTCCCGTGACGGTGGCCCCGTTTTGACGCATGGCTTCCGTATGCGCGCGATTGCGGTTGATGAGATCCACCGTCTCGCCTGCACGTGTTAAATAAGCGCCCAATACCGTGCCCAAAGAGCCGGCTCCGTAAATTGCGGTTTTCATTTTATTTTCTCCTTTTCTTTTCGTTCCAATTTTACAAGTACTTCCACATGTTTCGTCTGCGAAAAAAAGTCATACGGCTGCACCGCCGTGATGCGATATGCGCCCTGCCATGCCGCTATGTCCTGCGCCAACGTCTGCGGGTTGCAAGAGAGATACACGATCGTTTGCGGCTTCATTTTTAGCACTGCTTTTTGCGTTCCCTCCCCGCACCCGCGGCGCGGCGGATCCAAAAACAATTGATACCCCCCGGAAAGGGTGGGCAAAACCTCGTTACAATCCCCGCAAAGGCACTCGATCTTTTGTTCCAACCCGTTTTTTTGTGCGATACGAGCGGCTTCTTTGACCGATTCCTCCACCATTTCCACACTGACAACGCTGCAGCCCAGCCGCGCAAACAAAACGGAAGTGATTCCCACCCCGCTGAACGCATCCACAACGGGGACTCCGCCGCCCAACCATTCGGCTGCCTGACGATACGCTTTTGCAGCAATTTTTTCGTTTACCTGATAGAACGTCTGCGGGGTCAGTTCCGCCTCTACCCCCAATACGGAAGCGGTGAGTTTCGGCTTGCCCTCGACAAAAAGGAACCGATCGGAATACACGGCACTGCTGTCCGCCGCGTTGACGTTTAACCACAGCCCGACCTCTTCGAAATGCTTTTTTAATTCCTTATAAAGCCAAGGCAAACCGTAGATTTTGCTTTTTGCGCTTACCACCGTTACCAGGATTTTTTTGCCGAAACAACGTGCCGTAACATATCGCAGCGTTCCCTTTTCGCTTGAGGCAGAAAAAGGCACGATTTTGAATTTCCGGACGTAATCTTCCACCACGGAAATTAACGTTGCCGCCCAATCTCCGTGCAGTTTGCAGTATGGAATCGGCACCACGGTTTTGGTATTCTCCCGAAAAAAGCCGACAACGGTTTTGCCGTTTTTGCGATCCACCGCCAGATGAATTTTGTTGCGATACTCTAACGGATAGTATGCCGCTACCGGCAGCGGGACCTCTGCCCCTTCCAAAAACGGAGCCAGAACGTCCTGCACCAGTTGTCTCTTCCACTGCAGTTGCACGCTTTGCGAGGCGTACTGCAAATGGCAGTTCCCGCAGTTTTCGAACGAAGGACAAACCGGTCTGACACGTTCTGCCGACGGTTTCGTAATCCGCACCGGGTCGGCATAAAGATCCCCCTGCCGCTCTGCGGAGATTTTGCATACCACCTTTTCCCCGGGCAATACCCCCTCGACAAATACGGTACGCTCCTCCAGTGCTGCCACGCCTAAAAACCGATCGTCCAACCGATCGATCGTTAACTCGCATTCGCGCCCTTTCCAGGTTTTATCGAAAGCAATAAACTTCGATACGGTTCTTGCGTCGTACGGCTTGTTCTTTCCCGTACCGTCAGGAGCTGTTTTCCTTTGCCGTTTTTTCGGCGCCGGCATAGTTTCCTTTTCGAAAGCAAGTGCTCGCTTTTCGTACGGAGCTTCAAAGGACTTTTCCTGTGAGCCTTGCCCCGCGCCGGCCTTACCCCGAAACTTTCGTCCTGCGGTTTCAGGAGTTTCTCTTTTGCCGCCTTGCCGTTTCCCCTGAACCCTTGGAACCGGCAGTTCTTTTCGGCCGTTTTCGCTTTTTGCCGACTTCCGAATCGCCGGGCGAGAAAATGTTTTTCTGCCCCGCGCCGAAGTTTCTGTTCGTTTTTGTTGCTGTGCCCCGGCACGGCTGCTCTGCCTTACGCTTTCCTTTTGCCGTGAATCGATTCGCACGTTTTCGCTTTTGTTCTTCATACCTGTATTATAGCAAAGAAAACAAGCAATGTAACGCTTTTCCTTTCGTTTTTTCGGTATTCTTGCGGTTTTTCGCTCCGAAAGAAACGTCACCCTCCCTTTTCTTTTTTCGAAACGAGGCCGGGACGAATAAAAACCGAAAAATAGCAAACACTTATAGCAATCCACTTCGTGTGTGAAAACTGCAAGGAGGTTACGTATGGCTACCAAGAAAACGGAAAAGGCATGTAATTGCAAAAAAACCGGCAAGGATGCAAAGAGCACCCGCAGCAAGACGCAATCGAAATAAGTTCGACAGGTAAAAAACCCACCCGAGCGTCGGGTGGGTTTTCTCTTTGAGTTTGGAGTTTTTTACTTTTTCTTTTTCTGCTTTCTATACCGGGAAAGCCTCTTCTCCCCGGTCATAGCGACGAATCGGGACGGCATAAGCAAAGGTTGCACGTTCCCGACCGACGTAAAAGTTTAATCCGCAAACGAAATCGGCTCAAAAGGAGGTAACGAACGGGCGATGGCGTCCAACTCGTCGCGCAGATAAACGGCGATCTGTTCCTTTTGTACCTTCATAGGAACCTCCGGTTGGTAGCGAATGGGTTTGCCGACATGCATTTCCCGAATTCCCGGGGCAACGTACATCGGATAAAATGCCAGACATTTGCCCGTTTGGTCATAATATATTTTTGCGATTTGCACGAAACCTTTGTTCAGTTGGTTGATATACTCCGAGTGCTTCTCCATACATTCCGGGAAGATAATGATATTTTTCTGATCGTTAATCAACGTTTCCATCGTCTTCTGAAAGGTTTTTTTGATGCGCATATCCCGATAAACCGGAACGCATTCGTTCCCGCGCAATGCCGGCACCAACAACCAGGACGCTATGTGACTCCAGATACGATGAAAAACTTTCACCTTTCCCTTGGGCGGAAAAAAGTTTTCGTACACATACTTGGGAGCATCCCGATAAAACATCACCTGCGCTTCTGCCCAAATGCGTGCCGGTTTTGGAAAATCCAACGCGCACGCCACGGGACTGAACGCCCGGGAATGGTTCCCGATAAACACTGCCGGTTCCTCAATCGTAACCCCGTCCTGCACGTGAAAGGATAACTTTTTCCAAAACACTTTTACGGTTGCTTTTACAAACCGATAGTACAGTTTCGGCGATTTATGAGTTGCATAATCCTTGGTGGGAGAATAATACCGTTTTTTCATAACTATGTTAGTGTATCACACTTTCGAAATCTTTCCAACTGTTTTCCGCTTCCTTTGCGCCTTCCGGAAGGCCTCCGCAAACAAACACAAAACGCACGGATGCTCTTTCCACGTTTCCATCTTTTACAGGTTTTACAGGTAAATTCCCTGCTTTTCCTGCTCCCGTTTGATTTTTAACCAGCACTTACGGCACATTGCCTGATAGCGCCCGTTTCCGCCCAGGCAGACTTGATCCCCATGAAACACGACGTGCCCTTCATCGTCAAACCGCGCGTTGACCGTAGCTTTTGCACCGCATTGACAGACGGATTTGATTTCCGAAATCGATTGTGCGATTTCAAACAAGCGACGGCTGCCGGGGAACAAATGTGTGGAGAAATCCGTACTCAGGCCAAAACAGAGCACCGGCACGTTGAAATCCATCACGACGTCGGCAAGTTCATCCACTTGCTCCGGCGTGAGGAACTGACACTCGTCCACAATGATGACCTGGCAATCTTTGTGCTCTTTCAGATACATTTCGTAAAGATTCTTTTCCGGCGGAACCACCAAAGCCGTTGCCTGCAAACCGATGCGCGACCGCACGATGCTTTCCCCGTCGCGCGTGTCGGTGGACGGTTTTAGCAACAGCACTTTCATGTGCCGTTCTTCGTAGTTGAATTTGGTAATCAATGCCTGCGCCGTTTTGGAGCATCCCATGGCTCCAAATTTAAAATATAATTTTGCCAAAACTTTTCTCCTTATTTTACTGTTGCATAGACCAACGGTTCTTCGGCCGGCTTTTCGTCCGAAAATACGGTTGCGTCATAGAAAACCCGCAGAGATTCCTCTAACTTCGATGCGTCGTTCGTATATAGCGTTGCGATCGTTTCCCCTTTGCGCACGAAGTCTCCGGTTTTTTTTGCAAGAAGAATTCCTGCGGCATAGTCGATTTTTTCTTCCTTCGTGTTTCTGCCGGCCCCCAAAAGAACGCTCGCTTTTCCGTATCCTTCGGTATCCACTCGGGAAAGGTATCCTGTCTGCTTCGCAGGGACGTCAAAGACACACTCTGCAACCGGGAACAACGTCGGATCGTAAACGTAACGTACGTCTCCGCCCTGCGCCTCCACCATTCTTGCGAAAGTCTGCAACGCTTTGCCGTTTTGCAATACTTCCGTCGCTTTCTTTTTACATGCCGCTACCGTGCCCATTCCTGCCAGATGCAGCATATTTGCCGCCAGAATCACGCAAATCTCCGTGAAATCCTGTGGGCCGTGCCCGTTTAACGTGGCAATGGCCTCCTGCACTTCCAGCGCGTTGCCGATGGCATTGCCGAGCGGGCGATCCATATCCGTAATTAGTGCCAGCGTCTTTTTGCCCGCGTTTTTACCGATATCCACCAGCAAACGCGCCAGTTTTTTGCTTTCTTTCCGTGTTTTGGTAAACGCGCCGCTTCCCGTTTTGACATCCAGAACAATGCAATCGTCATCCGCCGCCAGTTTTTTGCCCATAATGCTGGAAGCAATGAGCGGCAAACTATCCACCGTGGCGGTTACGTCCCTCAAGGCGTACAGTTTTTTATCGGCCGGCGCCAGATCCGCACTCTGGCCGATGATTGCCACGCCGACTTCGTTTACCACGCGTTCAAACTCCTCTTTGGAGAGGGTGGTGCAGAACCCCGGAATCGATTCCAGTTTATCTACCGTGCCGCCGGTATGACCGAGGCCGCGGCCGCTCATTTTGGCAACTTTTGCGCCGAGCGTTGCCACGACCGGAGCAACGACCAAACTGGTTTTATCCCCTACGCCGCCGGTGGAGTGCTTATCCACCCGAATACCGCGGATGGACGAAAAATCCGGTTTATCGCCGGAATCCCGCACGGCGAGAGTTAAAGCGGTGGTTTCTTCCGGATTCATCCCGCGATAGTAAATGGCCATACATAACGCCGCCGCCTGATAATCCGGGATGGTTCCTGCTACGTATCCGGAAACAAAGGTGCGTATTTCTTCCTCCGTCAGCACGCCCCCGTCCCTTTTCTTTTTGATGATGTCGTACATTCTCATGCTGCAACCCTCCTGTTGCAAAAATGCCCGTAGAAACGGGCATTTTACGTGATTTTTAAAACCGTATCGGTTATCTTTGCCCTTTGTCGTAAGGAATCCCTTCTGCTTTGGGACAGCCGGATTTCTTCGACGTGAGCGCCAACACCACAAGCACCGTTACAAACGGAATGATGTTATAGAAGTACATCGGCAAATCCAATTGCGCAAGGAACGGAATCTGCGGGGCAAGCACGCCCAGGCAACGCAGGATCCCGAACATCAAAGCCCCGAGGGCAATGCCGACCGGCTTCCAATTGCCGAAAATCATGATGGCGAGTGCCAAAAATCCGGAGCCGCCCACCGTGCCTTCCGCCGTGCCGCCGCAAATGGTAGCGATGTAAATATAACCGCCGAGCCCTGCCAACGCACCGGAAATGGTGGTGCCGAGATACCGCATTTTATAAACATTGATGCCGACGCTATCCGCCGCTTGCGGATGTTCGCCGCAGGCACGCAGCCGCATGCCCGTTTTCGTTTTATACACCCAGACGGAAAGCACCACAAACACAACGATGGCAAGATAGGTAGAAAGGTAGGCTTTATCCGTCAGGATAGCCAGAATTCCCGTTGCCCCGTCGTTGATGAGCGCATAGTTCAACGAACCGGGCATGTTGATTTTTTCGCTGCTGAAAAACGCCAAACCGAACGTATTGACCAGTGCGGGAGCCAGCATGTTCAACGCCGTTCCGCCGATGGTCTGATCCGCCTGCAAGTTGATGGCAGAATAGGAAAGCAACAACGAATAAACAGCCCCGGCTGCCGCCGCAACCAGCATCGTCATGAGAAACAACCATTGCCCCTGCCCGCCGAACCAACCGAGTTTTTGGCAGAGATAGGCAAACACGGCGCCGACAAACCCGCCAAAGATCATCATTCCGTCCAAAGCGATATTGATGATGCCGCTTCGCTCCGCAAACATACCGGCAAGAGCCACCAACAACAATGGAATTACGTAAACCAACGTGGTTTGAATCAGAAATGTCATTGCGGATTGCCTCCTTTCTCTTCTGCTGCTTGTGCTTTCTTCAGATCTCTTTTTTGCCGCCGTTTTTGCAGCACTTCCAGAATCAGCTTGCTGAATCCTGCCAGATAAATAACAATTGCCACGATGATATCCGAAATGTAGCGGTTAAAGCCCGCGTCGACGAGGTTATCGCCACCCTTGGCCAGATACCGCAGGAACAAGCCGGAGAAGATAACACCGATCGGGTTATTGCTTGCCAATAACGCTACGGGGATGCCGTTAAAGCCGTAATCCGGCAAGGTCTGATACGCCGATGCAAAGTGAAATTCGATGCCGGGGTTCAGGTAATAAAGCGCACCGCCCACAGCAGAAAGCGCACCGGCTATCATCATGCTGTAAACAATGTTTTTCTTTTCGCTCATTCCGGCATATTTTGCGCCGTAGCGGTTGTAGCCGCAGGCCTTGATTTCGTAGCCGAAGGTGGTTTTATTCAGCATGATACCGATCAGAATCGCAATGGCAATGGCAAGAATAATGCCGATGTCGATGTACGACCCGGGAAAGAGTTTATCCAAAAATAACGTAGGCGTGCCGTTGCCCGTTTGTGCGGTAGTGATAAGATACCCTGCTTTTCCGTTTCCGGTGTTGATGATGTGCCGCATTCCGCTGAATACCCAGGATACGATGTTGGCTGCAATCCAGTTCGTCATGATGCAGACGATAACTTCGTTGACGTTCAGGAACGCTTTGAAAATGCCGGGAATTGCCCCCCACAGCATTCCGCACAACGTCCCGACGACCAGCGCAAGCAGCCAGACCATAATTCCCGCAAAGCCACCGCCGGTGCGGATGTTCAATGCCACCAATAACGATCCCATCGTGCCCATGAGGAACTGCCCCGGAGCCCCGATATTGAACAAACCGGTTTTGAAAGCAATGGCAACCGAAAGCCCCGTCATGATGAGCGGCGCCGCATAGAAAATCATATCGCCGAAGCCGGTTGCAATGTATTGCGCCATCCCCGTGAAGGGCCCGAGCAAAATGATGACCAACCCGTGGAATGCGTCCCCCACGGAAAGCCCTTCCATCGTGAAGGACAAAATCAGCATGACCACAAACCCGACGAAAATACCGAACAGGATGCACAGTAAACTTGCCATAAAGGATTTTGTGCCCTTTTTGCGGTAGAAAGCGGCGAGCTCTTCCATTTTATCTTTGGTAAAGAGAGAACGCACCCATTTTACAACGGCGCGGAATGCTTTCTGAATTCCTCTGCCGATTTTTGCAAAGAAGTTTTTGAATTGATTCATTTACCGTTCCTCCTTTGCAGAAAACACGTTTCTTTTCGCTCCGGCCATGTACAAGCCGAGTTCCTGAACCGTAGTGGTTTTGGGATCCAACTCCCCGATGATTTCCCCTTCGTACATCACGAGGATGCGATCCGAAAGGTTCATGACCTCATCCAACTCCAGAGAGACCAACAAAATTCCCTTGCCGTGATCCCTTTCGTTGACTATTTTTTTGTGAATGTATTCGATAGCTCCCACGTCCAACCCTCTTGTCGGCTGAACGGCAATCAGCAATTCGTGCTGACGATCCATTTCCCTGGCGACAATCGCCTTCTGCTGATTCCCGCCGGACATGGAACGCGCAGTTGTCGTTGCCCCCTGCCCGCTGCGAACGTCAAACTGATCGATCAACGCCTCCGCATAACTGCGGACTTCTTCGTTATTGATAAACTTTTTGCTTCTGCCTTTGGTAAACCGATCCTCGAAATAACTGTTCAGAACAAAATCCTGCTCCAGCGTATAATCCAGAATCAACCCGTGTTTGTGACGATCTTCCGGAATGTGACTCAACCCATGCGTGTTTTTGTAGCGCACGCTCTTTTGCGTCACGTCCTGCCCGCAAAGCAGAATTTTGCCGGAAGACAGTTTTTCCAGCCCCGTCAAAGCATGCACAAACTCCGTTTGTCCGTTGCCGTCGATCCCGGCGATACACACGATTTCTCCTGCACGCACCTGCAGAGACACGTCTTTCACCGCTTCTTTTTTGTGAGAGCCTTTGCCCTCTACCGTCAGGTGTTGCACGTCCAGAACCACTTCTTTGGGGCAGGCATCCGCCTTATCGACGGAGAATTTCACTTCTCTGCCCACCATCATTTCGGAAAGTTCTTCTTTCGTGGTGTTTGCAATGTCCACGGTACCGATACACTTGCCTTTCCGCAGCACCGTACAGCGATCTGCCACGGCCATAATTTCGTTCAATTTGTGCGTAATGAACAAAATCGATTTGCCCTCTTTGGCAAACCCGCGCATGATGTCCATCAATTCGTCGATTTCCTGCGGGGTCAAAACGGCAGTCGGCTCGTCAAAAATCAAAATATCGTTATTGCGATACAGCATCTTCAAAATTTCTACACGTTGCTGCTGCCCTACCGTGATATCTTCAATCTTTGCGTCCGGATCCACCCTCAAACCGTATTTTTCGGAGAGTTCCTTCACTTTCTGATACGCTTCTTTCCGCTGCACAAATCCGAATTTTGTCGGTTCTGCCCCCAGAATGATATTATCCAGCACCGAAAAGACTTCCACCAGTTTGAAATGCTGATGTACCATCCCGATTCCTAACGCCGTTGCATCATTCGGATTTTTGATCTGAACGACCTTGCCGTCCTTACGGATTTCGCCCTTTTCGGGCTGATACAGCCCAAACAGGATACTCATCAAAGTGGACTTGCCTGCGCCGTTCTCCCCCAGCAGCGCATGAATTTCCCCTCGCTTGACTTGCAGCGTGATGTCATCGTTGGCGATGATCCCGGGAAACTCCTTCGTGATGTGCAGCATCTCGATGACGTACGATTCCGCCTGGGAAGAAGGTTGTTTCAAAGCGTTTTCCATTCCTCGCTCTCCTTTGTGTGTGATTTGCCTTCCTTTCCTTTGGTAGCGACGTTGCCCCGAAGAGCCCCGTCGTTACAAAAAGAAAGGACAACAAAATGAATTGGTGTCCTTTCTGTTTTCGTTGAAATTATTTCTCGAAATCTACGGTCAGGTTGCTGAAGCCTTTGTACCAGTTTTCGTCTGCTTTGCAATCCGACGGAACGTCCGATTTAACGGTGATGGTTCCGTTCTTGATGCCGTTAAACAGCGTCTGGTAATTTTCTACCGTAAAGTTCTTCAGGCTCCAGGTTGCGGTGGGCAAACCGGTTGCGTCTTCCGCAGCACCCAGATTGGAGGTCTTGCCGCCCAGTTTTGCATCCCATTCGCCGGCTTTCCATTGGTCGAGAATCAGTTGAACGGATTCTTTCAAGCCTTTGACAGCACTGGTGATGACACGGTCGGACAGACCGGATTGGTCTACGTCTACACCGATGACTTTACCTGCGGAAGTTGCTTCTGCCGCTGCTTTAACGCTTTGGAACATAGAGCCGCCGCAAGCAAACACGACTTCCACGCCGCCGTCGTACCAACCGCTAATTTGCGTTTTCAGTTCCGGAGAGCTTTGGAAGTTGTCGCCGTATTTGTAGCTGTATTTCATCGTGACCTGAATGTTTTTGCTCTTAGCTGCATCGTTTGCGCCTTGCATGAAGCCGTAGCCGAAACGGTTGCAAGCAGGGTTGGTTCCGCCGCCGCCGAGCGTAGCGCCCAGTTTGGTGTAACCTTCGGAAACCGCAGCATAACCTGCCATGTAGCCGGATTCTTGTTCTTTGTAGACGATAGCGGTAACGTTCTGCAGAACCGTGCCGTTATCATTGCCCTTTTCGTCTACAGAGTCGGTCAAAGACCAACCGTCCACGAAAACGAACTTCACTTCCGGATTTTCTTTCGCTACCGTTCTCATTGCCGCAGCCTGCAGGAAACCCGGAGCAACGATGATTTTTGCACCGTTGCTGATCGCTTTACGCATTGCTGCGATACGATCGTTGTCGCTTGCTTTATCCCCGTTTGCCGGTTGATAGTAAGCATACGACATATCATTTGCTTTCGCAAACGCTTCGGCGCCTTCGTACGTGCCTTGGTTAAAGCCACCGTCTTTCAGCAGACCTACGTCGGTAACCACTGCGATTTCTGCCGTCTTATTGCCGCAGGCAACAAGAGAAACGCAGCCGAATACCATGATTAAACTCAAAAGAGCAATCAACAGTTTTTTCATAGTTTTCTCCTTTTTTTAGGGGGATTCCCCCAAATAGTTTTTGTTCCGCACGCCGTTTTAGGACCGAAAAAGCGTGCCTGCCCGATGCTTTGCCGCACCGGTTAATACTAAGTTTATTATAAACTACATCGCGAAAGCTGTCAATGCCCACTCGCGATAAATATTCATTTCCTACAACTCTTTCTTGGTAAAAGCAAAGGGCAAAACCTCTGACAGCCGATAGGTCTCGTAATGCTGCGGGGAGCCTAACAGTAAAAGAAAGTCCTCGCTGCAAAACTCTGCCAGCACCTGCCGGCAGACCCCGCAAGGCGCACAGAAATCGGCCGTTTCGCCTTCCCGCCCGCCGACGATCGCGATCTTTTCAAACTCATGCTCGCCTTCGGAAATCGCCTTGAAAATCGCCGTGCGCTCCGCACAATTGGTAGGCGTATACGTTGCGCTCTCGATATTGCACCCGGTGTATACTTTGCCGCTTTTGGTTAAAAGCGCCGCTCCGACGCGATAGTGCGAATACGGTGTATAGGCAAAAGCGCGTGCTTCCTGCGCTTTTTGCATCAACTCCTGATCCGTCATGCTTGTTTTCCCCCTTCTTTTTGAACCTGCTTCCAGAAGCTCGTCCCTTTGGTATCCCGCTGCGGCACGCCGAAAAACTCCAGCACCGTGGCGGAAATATCCGCAAAACTGCTGCGGGTGCCGAGGTCCGCCCCGCTTTGCACCCCTGCTCCGTACAACAGCATGGGGGTGTACTCCCGCGAATGATCCGTGGACGGGGTAACCGGGTCACAGCCGTGATCCGCCGTGATGATTAAAATATCCTGCGGCGTCAGCAACGGCAAAAATTCTGCTAACTGTCCGTCGAACTTCGTCATGGCGGCGGCATAACCTGCCACATCGTTGCGATGACCGTACACCATATCGAAATCCACCAGATTTACAAAACAAAGCCCGCTGAACTCCTTCTTTGCCCATTCCGTCGCAACGCGCATGCCGTCGTCGTTATTGACGGTTTTCGTAGCGTCGCTGAACCCTCTGCCGGCAAAAATATCGTAAATCTTGCCGACGGAAACGGTAGCAAAGCCGGCCTCGTGCAAAAGGTCGATCATGGTTGTGTGCGGCGGATTGAGCGAATAGTCGTGCCGTCGGGAGGTGCGCTCAAACGGATACTCCCCGCGAAACGGCCGTGCAATCACCCTGCCGACACCGTTTTTGCCGACCAGAATTTTTCTTGCGATTTCGCAATCCCGATACAACTCCTCCACCGGAACCACGTCCTCGTGCGCGGCAATCTGAAAAACGCTGTCTGCCGAAGTATACACGATCAGCGCCCCTGTTTTTCGGTGCTCTTCCCCATAGCGACGAATCACCTCCGTGCCGGAATACGGCCGGTTACACAACGTTTTTCGCCCCGTTTGCCGTTCGAACTCCGCAATGACTTCTGCCGGGAAGCCGTTCGGATAGGTGGGCAGCGGCTGCTCGGAAACGATGCCGGCAATTTCCCAATGTCCGATCGTGGTGTCCTTTCCCATGGACTGTTCCTGCATGCGGGCAAACGCCGCCTGCGGCTGTTCTACGCCGCCCCAGACCCCCTGAATGTTAAACAAACCGAGTTTTTTCAACGTCGGGCAATGAAATTCCTCCCGCACGCGGATGGCCGCCAAGGTGTTGCTTCCTTCGTCGTGCCAGAGCGATGCGTCCGGCATCTCGCCGATGCCCATACTGTCCAAAACGATTATAAATGCTCTCTTCACCGTTTTACCTCGCAAAAAGAAGGACGTCGTTTTTACCGCATCGTCCTTCCAAACGTATTATTCTGCAATTTCCAACGCGATTTCCATCATTTTCGTAAACGAAACCTGACGTTCTTCCGCCGTTGTGTTTTCTTCCGGATAAATAAAACTGTCACTCACCGTGCAAATGCACAAAGCCTTTTTCCCCAGGCGGGCAGCATTGCAATACAGCGCAGCCGACTCCATCTCCACCCCCAGTACGCCCATTTTTGCCCATTCCATTCCGGAATTTGCATCGTCGTAGAACGTATCCGAAGAAAAGATGTTGCCAACCTTATAGTGCACCCCTGCTTTTTCGCAGGCTTCCGCCGCCTTTTTGACCAGATCGAAACTGGCAATGGGGCAGAACGTCCCCGGAAGTTTATACTGCATGGCATAATTTCCGTTGGTACAAGCCCCCATGGCAATAATAATGTCTCTTGCGTGCAGATCCTGATCGAAACTGCCGCAGGACCCCACGCGGATGATGCTTTTTACGCCGTAAAAAGCAAAAAGTTCGTAGGAATAAATGCCGATGGAAGGTTGCCCCATGCCGCTTGCCATAACGGAAACTCGTTTGCCTTTGTAATAGCCGGTGTAACCGTTGACTCCCCGTACGTTATTCACCAATACGGCATTTTCCAGGAAATTCTCCGCAATGAACTTTGCCCGCAGCGGGTCGCCCGGCATCAGCACGGTATCGGCAAAATCCCCATATTTTGCCACGTTATGCGGCGTAGGCACGTTTCTCTGCTCTTTTATCTGTCCCATTCTTTTCTCCCTTGGGGTGTTTCCCCGTCGAAATCCGTCAAACTTACGTATACTCAAAATTTTTCAAAAAAACGTATCGTTTCTCTGCTACTTATCCTGTTCCGTTGCCTGCACCGCTTTGACGACACGGCTCGTTCCTAGGCGATCTGCCCCCAGCGCAAGAAAATCTTCGGCGTCCTGCAGATTCCGGATGCCACCCGCCGCCTTGACTTTTACGCCCTTGCCCACGTTCCGGCACATCAGCGCAACGTTTTCGCGCGTGGCCCCTTCCGTAGAAAAGCCCGTAGACGTCTTGATGAATTCCGCACCGGATTGCGTTACGATTTCGCACATCTTCACGATTTCTTCCTGCGTCAACAAACAGGTTTCGATAATCACCTTCAGAATTTTACCGTACGAGAGACAGGCAGCATGCAGCGTGCGAATTTCCTGCAATACGTAGTCGTAATTTTTTGCCTTCAGTTCCCCGATGTTGATGACCATATCGATCTCCTCCGCACCGTTTCGTAAGGCTTCCGTTGTTTCGAACAACTTAGCGGCCGTGGTATTATATCCGTTCGGGAACCCAACCACGGTGCAGATCGGCAACTTGCCCTGCACGTATTGCACGGCACGTTTTACGTAACACGGCGGAATACAAACGCTTGCCGTATGATAACGCATCCCTTCGTCGCAGATCTTTTGTATGTCCTGCCACGTGGCGGCTTGCTTCAATAAAGTATGATCGCACTTTTCCAAAATCTTTTGAACGTCCATCCCGTTCCTCCCGCGCTTTTGCCTCTTGCCAATTTTTGCAGCGACAAAGCCTACCGAAATTTCAAATCCATTATAGCATTGAGGACAGTACAAAATCAACCTTTTCCCCAAATTTCCCTTCGTTTGAAGTCGGTATTTTCCGCACGGCATCCCCTTTCGCTCCCGGTCCGAAAGCCTTCCCGAACGAAAATAGCGGCTATCCTTTCGGACGATACCCTAAAAAGAAAAAGAACCGAGCGAAGCCTGCAAAATCCGTTTCGTAAAACAGAACCCCGACGGTTCAGGTTAACTTTAACAAGCCCCTGCTCGTGCAGTTTCTTCCTTTCCGGGAACGCAGGCCAGCCTTGCCTCGAACAAAGCACGTTCTCCTTTCCTTTTGGCGTAGGCGGCCTTCTGTTTCCATGGGGCGGAGTAACCGCGGCCATACCTTTTTGGGGCGCCGGACGGGGTCGGGACAAAAAAAAGGAAAGACGCAATTGTCTTTCCTTTCTGGTGGCGGCAACTTCATAT
>CAKPYT010000012.1 GCA_934203075.1 uncultured Clostridia bacterium
ACTGTCTGCTGCAGGGAGGCAAGCGGCTGCGTCCGTTTCTGGTACGTACGGTCGCAAAAAGTTTCGGCACTGCGGATGAAAACGTCTGGCGCCTTGCCTGCGCTGCGGAAATGATTCATTCCTATTCTTTGGTGCACGACGATTTGCCCTGCATGGACAACGACGATTTCCGCCGCGGGCGGCCTTCCTGCCACAAGGCGTTTGGCGAGGCGAACGCCGTATTGGCGGGGGACGCTTTGTTGAACCTGGCGTTTGAAACGCTGCTGAACGGGCAGATGCAGCGCGGCTACCGGAAAGCGTGCGCATACCTTGCCTCCTGTGCGGGCACTCTCGGCATGATTGCCGGCCAGGTGCTGGATCTTGCGCCCGAAAAACCATGGAACGCGGAAACGCTGCAAATTTTGACCGAGCGCAAAACGGCAAGGCTGATCGAAGCGGCCGTCGTCGCTCCCGCATTGTATTGCGAGGCGGACGAAGCAACGGTTTCTCTTTTGCGGCAATGGGCAAAAGCGTTCGGAAAAGCTTTTCAGATCAAGGACGACCTGCAGGACGGGGCAGAGGAGGGCAAGCTGACGTTCGTTACGCTGTTCGGCGAAACGGGGGCTTACGAACTGCTGCGGCAAACCAGCGAGGAAGCAATACAAATTGCCGAAGAATTGCGTCTGTACGCTTTGCGGGAACTGACGGAATACAATCGAAACCGATAGAAACACGGGGTTTGTCCTAAGGAAACGCGGTTCTTTTCCGGGACGGTACCTGTCCGTTTTTGTTGCCGGAATTGGCACAGACGGGCGGTATTTCATCAAAATTTCATGGAAATTCGCCGAATATCGGTTGTATTTCGGAGGAACGTATGATATACTGATAACAGACTGGTGGTGCAGTATTCTAGTCAAACAACGGTGCTTTGAAGGCGAGGCTAAACTATCGTCAAAGGGCATATCGATGAAGTTTCTTGTGTCGGCTTTGGTTGCCCAAACCGGGGCTGATGCTGGGAGTTAAGAGTTTTGGGGAAGCGGTAACGGCATATCGCCGGACCCATTACTCGTGGAGACTTAAGCGGGTAACACAACAACAATGTGCTTACTGCTTAAGGTGAAACCTGCTATGCGGTGAAAGCTGTGTACAGTGTAGCCTGTTTTGAGTGGCTTGCAGGGATTCGGGGTCATGCGGGGCGTGCTTCGGCCGAAGAGGCGTCGCATCTGCCCGGTGAAATGCAAGTTGCAAAAGAAACTAAAGGCGCGGTTGTTTGCAAAGGAAATCTTCTAGACTGCATTCGGTAGTTCGGGGATTATAGTACGGTCTAAGTGGCGATTCAGTTATGCGCATGGTAACATCGCATTGCAGGTTTTCAAAGGAAACTGCTTATTCGGCGACGATAAGTAACCTGCAGGGAAATCCTACTGAACCTATGCCGTAAGGTTTATCCGAGCTATCACCACCTTTTTTTTATAAAAAAACGCCCTTTGGGCGAAGTTTCGGCCAACCCGAACGATAAAAACAAAAGGAGTTTTATGAATAAATCGAACGATACCGTTCCCCGATCGCAAAAGACGGAGAAGGATCGCAAGCAAAAAAGGGATCACACCAGATGGGTGCTCACCGTATTGGTGCTGACGTTACTGCTCAGTTTTACCTTCGGTTTCATTTCCGAAGTAGTGTTGGACAGCGCTCCGCTTGCCGTCGCTTACGTCGTCATCGTCGTGCTGGTATCCATCAGTATTCTTTTCGATATGATCGGTACCGCTGCGGCGTCCTGTGATATCGAACCGTTTTTGGCTATGGCCGCGCGGAAGGTAAGAGGTTCCAGGCGTGCCGTAAAATTGGTCAAAAACGCCGAAAAAGTTTCTTCCGTCTGCGCCGATATCATCGGCGATATCTGCGGCATTCTCAGCGGTGCCGGCATGGCAACCATCGTTGCATTGCAGTTTTCTTCTCTGCAGGAAGGGTCTACCACGGCCATTCTCGTCAACGTGTTGTTTTCCGCGCTGCTGTCCACCGTCACGATCACGGGGAAAGCCATCGGCAAACGCACGGCGATGGACTCCGCAAACGACATTATTCTGGCGGTTGCAAAAGTCCTTTCCGTGTTTGATAAAAAAGAAAAATAACCCGAAATAAAAGGAATTTGGGCAGAAAAATCTTGTTTCGGTTCAGAAACAGGATTTTTTTTACGGGAATCCATGAAACTGCAAGATTATACATCCACACAGCAACTGCATGGCAAAACGGTCGCCGAATTGCAGGAATTGGCAACGGACATACGCTCTTTGTTGCTGCAAACCGTTCCGGAGACGGGGGGACACCTCGCCTCTAATTTAGGTGTGGTGGAATTGACTTTGGCATTGTACGCAACCCTTCCGCAGGATGCAAAAATCGTGTGGGACGTCGGCCATCAAAGTTACGTTCACAAAATCCTGACGGGGCGGAAAGATGTTTTTTCCACGCTGCGGCAAAAAGGGGGAATCAGCGGTTTTCCGGACCCGGCGGAAAGTGCAAACGACTTGTTCTGCACGGGGCACAGCGGCACGGCGTTGTCTTCGGCCATGGGGCTTGCCTCCGCGCGGGATCGAAACGGCACACAGGAACCGATTGTGGCAGTTCTGGGGGACGGCAGTTTAACGAACGGGCTGACCTATGAGGCGTTGAACAACCTGAAGCAAAAAAATCTGATGATTCTTTTGAACGATAACGGCATGTCGATTGCGCACAACGTCGGCAACGTCACGCGCAATCTTTCCAAAATGCGGGTCGGCAAACGCTACCTTGCGTGGAAGCGCGGCACCAAACGGGTCATCGGGGCGATTCCTCTTCTGGGCAAGCCGTTGCTCGGGTTCGGCCGTCTGCTCAAGCGTTCGCTGAAGTTCATGTTTTTGAATAACCTGTTTTTCGAAAACTTCAATTTAAAATATCTCGGCCCGGTAGACGGGCACAACCTGAAAGATTTGCTTTCGATCTTGCCGAAAATGCAGAAGGAAAGCGAAAATAAACCGGTTCTATTGCATCTGGTCACCAAAAAAGGAAAGGGGTACGAACCGGCAGAAGCCGCCCCGGAGGTTTATCACGGGCTGGAAGCGAAATCCTCCCCCAAAGCGGAAAAAACCTACTCGCACGAGGTGGGAAAAACGCTTTGCGCCCTTGCCGCCGAAAACGGCAGCATCGCGGCGGTCACTGCCGCCATGCCGGACGGAACCGGGCTGAAACCTTTCGAAGAAGCGTTTCCGGAACGGTTTTACGACGTCGGCATCGCAGAAGAGCACGCCGTAACGTTCGCCGGCGGGTTGGCGAAAGGCGGTGTTTTGCCTTACGTTGCCGTATACAGCACGTTCTTGCAGCGCGCTTACGACGAAATTCTGCATGACCTCTGTTTGCAGAATGCGCACGTCGTGCTTCTGGCGGATCGCAGCGGGTTCGTCGGCGCGGACGGAAAAACACACCAGGGGCTGTTCGGTTATACGTACCTGGCTTTGCCGAATTTGCAGATCTGGACGCCGTGTTCGGTGGAGGAATGCACCGAAATGGTGAAAGCGGCACAGAAAGAAAGCGGTGTCGTGTGTATTTGCTATCCCCGCGGAGGCGATTCCGTAACGGTTCCGTGCAGCAGACCGGGGCAATGGCTCCGGCAAAAAGAAGGTCGGGATTGCACCCTGTTTGCGGTAGGAAATCGTCTGGTCGGCGAAGCGCTGCAAGCCGCACATTTGCTGCGGGAGCAAGGCGTGGATGCGGCGGTCGTGGCAGTCAATTCGGTGTACCCGCTGGATGAACCGTCTCTGAGGCAGGCCGGAAACCTCGTCTTCACGCTGGAGGAAAATATGCTGCGCGGAGGATTCGGCAGTGCCGTTGCTTCGGCGCTTGCCCCCAAAGGCGTGCGTGTGGTGTCCTTCGGTGTTGCCAACGAGTTTGTTCCGCATGGCAGCGTAAAGGAACAATTGCAGGCCTGCGGGTTGGATGCGCAGTCCGTCGCACAAAAAGTACTTGCCGCACGGTTCGCCGAAGCAGCAGAGGGAAAAGCCCCCGAAAAGCGTCCCTAGGCTGTGCAGCAGGGTCAAACCTGTGGGCAGAAAACGGAGCCCTTGGATCAAAAGAATTTCTGCAACGCGGCAAACAACGACGTTTGCCGTTTCGGGAGCACGTCCTCGTGCTCTTTTTTTACGTGTTTTCTTTCAGAGGAGATTTTGTCGGGGCGGCGAAGCGCCGCTTTCCTTCGGGACTTTCCGGCATGCCGTTTTGCAAAAGGAAAAAAGGGGCAAAAAGTTGTTTCGGCAGAAGGCAGTTTTTGTCGTGCCGTCGGCAGAATAGGGCTTTTTGGTTTTTTCCCCGTGGAAAAACAAAACAGGGCAGCCGTTTTGCGCGTCGGCGAAAAGGTTTGGTTCCGCACGAATCAAAAAATTTCGGAAAGTCAAAAAGAATATTTAATAATCAGTTGAATATTTATTCTTTTATGTGTATAATCTTTGGGAAGAGGAAAAGAGATGAAACTTGGGCTTTTTGTCAACACCAATCTGCCGAAAGCGTCAGAACTCTGCGAAAGGGTGCTGGCGGAGGCAAAAAAATGCAAGGCGGAAGTGACCGTCGTACGACACGATTTGCAAACGGTAAGCGCGCAGGAGTTGCGTCCCCTGGTACAGGGGGCGGATTTCGTCGTCACCGTCGGCGGGGACGGCACGGTTTTGGCGGTCGTGGCACAGGCGGCAGGTCAGAACATCCCGATTCTGGCCGTAAACGCGGGGCATCTCGGGTTTTTAACGGAGGAAGTTTCCGCTCCGGAGCGATGGATGGAACGGCTGCTCCGGGGAGAATACTCGGTGGAACGGCGGCCGCTTTTGCGGGTGGAACACGGAGATTCCGTGTATTACGCATTGAACGACGCGGTTCTTTCCCGCAGCACGCGCAGTCAGACCACGTGTATTTCGGCGTATCTGCAGCACGCTTTGGTGGATCGCTACCGGGGGGACGGGGTTGTGGTATGCACGCCGACGGGTTCTACGGCTTATGCTCTTGCGGCAGGAGGGCCGGTGCTGTGCCCCACGATTGCCGCAAACGCTTTGGTTCCGTTGTGTGCGCACTCGCTGCACAGTCGGCCCATCGTGTTCGATTGTAAAGAAACGTTGCGCCTGGTGGCCGAAGGGCGGGACGTCTTGTGGATTTGTGACGGCAGAACGGTGGCGGAGTGTGCCGTCGGCGACGAGGTCACGATCCGAACGGCGGAGTTGTCTGCCGCCTTTGTGCGCATGGGCGACACGAATTTTTACGAAAGATTATTCGGCAAACTGAAACAATGGGGAACGACGGAGGATACAAAATGTTAAGGAGCAACAGACAATCGAAAATTTTGGAATTGATTCATTCCTACGAAATCGATACGCAGGAGGAATTGGTGCAGCGCCTTGCTCAGGCGGGGTATCGCGTCACGCAGGCCACCATTTCCCGCGACGTAAAAGAACTCGGTCTTGTAAAAACGCAGGGAGAAAACGGGAACTATCGTTACACCACCGTGAAAGCGATGGATTTTAAGATTTCCACCAAATTTATCAACGTGTTCCGCGAAGCCGTGATTTCGATGGTCGTGGCGAACAATCTTCTGGTCATCAAAACGCTGGTCGGCAGTGCAAATGCCGCAGCCATGGTTGTGGATCAGATGCATCTGAACGAATCGTTGGGATCTTTGGCCGGGGACGATACGCTGTTGCTGATTGCGCATTCGGAAGAAGACGCAAATACTATTAAGGAAAAATTAACCGATTTAATCGAATCGTTTTAGTAGGGAATCATGTTAAACAGTCTATGGATTAAAAACGTTGCGCTCATCCGGGAGGTTTCCGTTTCGTTCGGAAAGGGAATCAACGTGCTGAGCGGCGAAACCGGCAGCGGAAAATCGATTCTGGTCGATTCCATCGGGTTTGTCCTGGGAGATCGGGCAGATCGCGGCATGATTCGGACGGGAGAGGATTTCGCTTTTGCGGAAGCGCTTTTCGACCTTTCGGACGAGCCCCCGGCATTGGCTACGGCAAAAGAATTGGGCTTTCCGGACGAAGAGTTGTTAATCAGCCGCAAACTGACGGAGTCCGGCAAAAACGAATACCGCATCAACGGGCGCATCGTTACGGCGGGCGTGTACAAAGAACTGACTGCAAACCTTGTGGATATTTTCGGGCAGAGCGAGCATCTGTATCTGATGCAGCCGGAAAAGCATCTTGGGGTGATAGACGCCTTTTCTGACGATCAAACCCTGCGGGCAAGTGTGGCGCAAGCCTGCCGCAGGGTAAAAGAACTGCAGCAGGAATTGAAAAAATACGGCGGAAGCGAAGCGGAACGGGAGCGCACGCTGGATTTGATGCAGTATCAGATTCGCGAGCTCGAAAGTGCCGATTTACGCATCGGGGAAGAAAAAGAACTGAAAGAGCAGCGGCTGCAAATCGTCAATGCGGAAAAAATCGCCGGGGCTCTGCAGGAAGCCGTCAACCTGCTGCAAAGGGGAGAAAGCAATGCGCTCGCATCCGTGGGAGAATCGCAGAGCCTGGTTTCGTCCCTGTCGCAGTGGTCGCAGGAGTACGCTTCGTTGGCAGATCGCCTGCAAAATGCGTATTACGAGTTGAGCGACGTCGGCGAAACACTGCGGGATAAATTATACGCCGTCAATTACGACGAAGCGGCGCTGAACGAAATCGAGCAAAGGCTGGACGTGTTGAAAGCGCTGCAGCGCAAGTACGGCGCAACGGAAGAAGATATGCTGCGCTTTCTGGCAGAAACGAAAGAAAAGTATCTTGCTCTGCAAAACGCAGCCGAAGAAATGGAAAAACGAACGGCAGAGATTCTGGCGGAAAAAGCAAAGTGGTATGCGTTCGCCCTGCAGTTGCACGAAGCCCGGGTGGCTGCAGCGCGTTCTTTCGAAAAACAAATCGAAGAAGAACTGCACGATCTGGGCATGGCAGGCGCCACGTTTCGGGTTCAGTTTGCCGAAATCCCCGCACCGGAAAATGCCCCTCTCAGCGAAAACGGCATCGACGCGGCGGAATTTATGCTTTCGGCAAACGTAGGAGAGCCGTTAAAACCGTTGGTGAAAGTCATCAGTGGCGGGGAAATGTCGCGATTCATGCTGGCAATTAAAAACATCACGGCGCAGCTGGAAGAAATTCCGACCATGATTTTTGACGAAATCGATACCGGCATCAGCGGCAGAATGGCACAAACGGTGGCAATCAAGCTTGCGTCGGTAAGCCGCAGTTACCAGTCCATTGTCGTAACGCATCTGCCGCAAATCGCAGCGATGGGCGATAGGAATTTCAAAATAGCAAAGCACGTGGCGGACGGGCACACCTATACGTCGGTGGAGGAACTTTCCGAAGAAGCAAAAATAGAGGAAGTCAGCCGGCTGATGGGCGGAGACAATATCGGGGAATTCGGCGGCTTGCACGCCAGAGAGTACGTGCTGTGGGCAAAGGAGCAAAAGCAAAAACTCGCCCGTTGAAAGAAGAAACCGACGCTTTCCGCCGGGCTGAGCAGCGCGTGTGAAAAGGGAACCGAAAAGGGGCTGCGTTTTTTGTTTCGGCATGACTTCTCTTGTCGATTTTAGGATAAAACGCTTTACAATGCCGCATCACTATGGTAAAATGCATTTTGAGGAGTATTGTTAATGTTTTAACAATACCGAAAACAACTTTTGTGAATGGAGGAATTCAAAATGAAAAAACTTGTTGTTTTAGTTGCTGTTTTGGCACTCGTAATGTCCTTCTGCCTGGTTGGTTGCTCTACGACCTATACCGGCGAATGCAAGTACGACAGCTATGGTCACACCTATGGCGTTAAGGTAGACGTTGCCGTTTCCGGCGGTGTCATCAAAGGCGTAAAACTGTATTCGGAAGAAGAAACCGGTTGGGTACGCACCTCTGCAGACAACGCAGAGTACGGCTGGACAGGTCACGACAGAACGGAAGCCGCTTACGATGATTTCTTAAAGAAATTCGTCGGCCAAAAAGTAGAAGACGTTTTGGCAATCAAAGCGACCGCAACGGCAGACGGCCAAACGGTAGAAGATGCAAACTGGAAGATTTCCGGTTCTACGCAATCTGCCGCACGTATCATCGTTGCAGTGCAAGATGCATTGAAAAAAGCTAGCAGCAAATAACAATTCGTTTCTACGATAAAATTTCAAAAAGCCCTCCGGAAGCGGAGGGCTTTTTCTTGCAAAAATTCCGAAAAGGCTCCTGTGTCGTAACTTCGGAATCCATCCTTTGCAAGCAAAAAACCGCCGCAAGTATTTTTGCGGCGGTTTGTCTTTGTTGCATTGTTTCGGTTGGGGCGGTGCAGGGGCTTTACCGGGGTTCCGGCCAGGAACAGGCGCAGACGGACGTTGTTACGTTTTGTGCGGCTTTCCCGATAAAAGTTGCGCTTCTCAGCGGCGGTTCTGCATGGTTTCGGAGGCTTCGTCCAGCACGCTCAAAAAGTTTTGCAGGCTTTGGATCCCTTCGTATTTGCACTCGATGTGCCAATCGATCCACGAAACGTGATGCTTGTCGCAGAGGGCAATCCATTCTTCTTCGGTCGAATCGGGAAAGGATTCCACGGTCGTTGCAATATCCGTCAAAAGCGGGGTGCCGTTAAAATTCACCAGCGCAACGTAAAAAAAGTTAAAGGGTGTCAGCAGTTTCGGTACCTGAATTTCCGCCACGTCCGTCACCCGCTGGCGAACAGGGTAATACTGCCGAATTTCTTTGAGGGCTTGTTCAAACGTCATAAAGCCTCCTTGCCAGCCGAAATCGAAGGGAGAAAGGGCCGTGCCGCAGAAATGGTCTTTCAGGTCAGGCAAACGCTTTTTTCCTTTTTCGGCCGCTAAAACAAAAAGCGCAGTGCCTCCCGATCCAGGTAAGCCAGGCATTGCAGCGCTTCCAGAAATCGTTCGATCTCGTCTTTCACGGTCGTTACGTCTGCAATCGGGCGATAAAAACAAGTGTCCCGATACGTCAACCCGTAGCGCTTCGTCACGTCTTCGATCTCGGGTCGGAAGTTTTGCGGGCGGCAGGCGAATACTTCCCAATAATCCGTAACGGCATGCCAGTCGTGCAGAAAAATCGTGTTTTCTTCCTCGGTAAAAATCAGCCCGATCGATTCGTCGTATCCTTTCAGAAAAAACGAAGTGGGGAAGACAATTGCCTTCTCCTGTTTCCGTATCGGGGCGTTCGGGTACAGTTCCCGTAATTTTTGAAATAACAAATCCATAAGTTTTGTCTCCACTTGCGTTCCGTTTCGTGCCGTCCTTCCGACACGATTTTCCAAATCAGTATAGCAAAAGAACCTTGCCTTGTCAAGAAACGCCGTCGGCACCGGTGCGTATTTGGTTCAAGGACGTTCCGCACGAACCGTGCAGGGGCGTCCTCCCCGGCCGCGTTCGAGGAGGATAGCCGTATGGGAAAGTTCTCAAAAAGAAACGCTCCTCGGCGCAGAAGGGCGCAGGCAGGCTTTTCGTTCCGAACGGATTCTTTTCTTCGTTGACTTTTCTTTTCGGCGTGTTATAATAGGAGCGAAAAAGCTTGCTTGCAAGGGCTTTTTCGCGACTATTAGATCAGAAACGGCGGGTTAGAGAAGGCGAAGCCGCGGGCAACGGAATTTGCCGGCAAAGATTTTGTCCCGTTTCGGTGTTATAATACAAGAGAAAAAGTTGGTACGGAGTTGTCTTTTTCACGCCCCATTCCAACAAACGGCTGTTCTTTGCGTTTCGCAAAGAACAAATTGCGAATGCAATATAAAATTTTGTAAGCCGTGTAATGTTATCATACAAGCAAAACGCCGCTCGGAAGGCGCGGTAAGGTAAAAACGATTTTCAACGGGGAGGAAGAAACAAATGGCAAACAAGTACGTCGGTACGCAAACGGAAAAGAACCTGCAAGCAGCCTTTGCAGGAGAGTCTCAGGCGAGAAACAAGTATACGTTTTTTGCGTCGAAAGCCAAGAAGGAAGGATTCGAGCAGATTTCCGCACTTTTCTTAAAAACGGCGGAGAACGAAAAAGAGCACGCAAAACTTTGGTTTCGGGAACTCAGCGGCATCGGCAGCACGGCAGAGAATCTGGCGGCAGCCGCAGACGGCGAAAATTACGAATGGACGGATATGTACGAAAATTTCGCAAAAACCGCCGAGGAAGAAGGCTTCCCGGATTTGGCAAAAAAATTCCGTATGGTCGGCGCTATCGAAAAGGAACACGAAAAACGCTATCGTGCGCTGCTTCGTAACGTCGAAGCGCAAAAGGTGTTTGAGAAGAGCGAAGTCAAGGTTTGGGAATGCCGCAACTGCGGGCATATCGTAGTGGGGACGCAAGCCCCGGAAGTCTGCCCCGTGTGCGCGCATCCGCAATCTTATTTCGAAATACACGCAGAAAACTATTGATCGTCTCTTTCGCGGGGCAAAAGTCCTTGCGGAACGATTGTCACAGCGGATCGGAAGAATAAAACAGCAAAAAGAAAAAGGCACCGGATGTTCGGTGCCTTTTCCCAAGTGCTCCGAAAGGAAATTTTTCTTTGCCCGGATTCTTGACGGCTGTTTACAGTTACGGTATAATTTTACTCATTCCACATGATTGCGTGTAAAAAGTAAGGAGTCTTTCATGAAAATAAAAAACAAAATTTTCGCTTTAGGGTTCGTAATTTTGGCAGTTTTCGGTTTGTTTGCACTCTCCGCATGTTCGCCGGATCCGGAACCGAGTGTTCCCAAACATAATATCACCGTTCAGGATAATGCGGAGTGTTCCGTCTCTGTGGATAAAACACAGGCAGAGTTTGCCGAAACCGTCACCGTTACGCTCCGTCTGAAAACGGCCGAGAAATACGTGGCAGGGGTTACCTACAACGGGCAGGCAGCAACGCAAAGAACGGAAACAACCTATGATTTCCTCATGGGAAACGACGACGTCGTCGTGGCGGTGGAATTAAAACCGTATCAGCAGCGTCTGTCCGACGGGAACGGATTTGCCACTTATTTAACACTCAATCCTTCCACGCTTGCCAAGGGCAACGGAACGGTGAATCTTATCGTATCTCTGAACGGAAGTTATATGACCATTCTTCATTGGAAAATCGCTTCTACCGATCAAACGGTGCTGCCCGGTGCCAGTGTAAAAAATGCCTATACGGATCTGACCGAAACGGGCGCAATTTCCGCAAGTGTACAAACGGCAAGTTCCAGTAACGTCATTACGGCACTTAACATTCGTGTCGATACCGATAAAATCCAAAGCGGCAAAACGTTCCTGCTGGTAGATCTGCAAAACGGCAACGTTTCTTCGCAAAAAGCAAGTTTAGTCATTCCGATTACCGTTGCGGAGGAAATCGTCACCGCCAAATGGCAGGAAACTTTGCTTTTTGACGTATCCGCATTGCCGTCCAAAATGCAGCAGGGCAAGTTCAACGTGTACGTGACTGATTTTGACTTTGTTCCCGGCAGCGACAATCAGGAACAGCAAGAGTTTATCGGGCTGGAAGTCAATGAGGAAGGAAAGGTGAAGGCAGAAATCGAATACGTGTCCGGGCGACGGTACTATGTTGCGTTCTGGGTCGTAAACGAGGACGGTTCCGTCACCAACTACAAACTTCTCGATACAACCGTTTCCGGTTCTTCCGCTACGGGGTACAACCAGGTCAAAAACGGCATGCTGACGCTTCTTTCCGATCGCATGACCTTCCTCTTGACGGTATCCGCCACGGCCGCATAAAAGCAAAATCCAATTACGGCAAAGGTATCGTTTTGTCCGTTCCGTCGTTTTACGGTATAAAACGGCAAAAAGGCGCCCATCGGGCGCCTTTCTTTGTTGCGGTGTTTGTAAAAAGCAAAAATTTTAAAGCAAGCCGAAACAGTTCCCGCAACAGGGCCTGTCAATTGTTCAGAACTCGTCAGAGACGCCTTTGCAAAGGTTAGAAACTGATTATTTTGGTTGTTTTTCAGATAAACGGTATTATACCGCAAGGAGATTAGCCTTGAATCAGATATTCTTACAACCGTGGGCGACGTTTAACGTACCGCCTTAAATGATTATCCACAATTTTACTCATCAATTGGTTGTATTGACGTTTCTTTGCGTCACTTTGTCCTTTCTTTGATTTCTCGATAATTTCGGAAATTGAGGGAGCAGCATTTGGTACGATCCCTTTGTATTGTTTTAGAAAGTTGACTGGAGAGATATAATAAGGGTTAGTATCGTAAAATGTAAAACTCTTTGGCGAAACCTTTGTAAGATAAAGCATGATATCTAATTCTTGATTAGCGTATTTCTGAATAGATACGTTGGTTTTATATTGTAGATAAATAGAAACATTAGGTGGTATTTTAACGGCAAACTGGCCCTTTGCTCTCTTCCAACATAAGTCATCTATATGGCACTTCATAGGGTCAATAGAGTCTCCAATTTGGTTCTTAATTTTACCAGTTGCGTCAAAAACCCATACAACTTGATACCCACAGGAAAGATAAAAGTCATTTCTTTTCGCAAATTCTTCACTGGTAATAGGACTGTGTTGAAACTCAATAATGGTCTTATCGATACAAATATCTGCCCGATATTTAATACCGTGAAAACAAAAAAGAAAATTAGCGGACAAATGGAGAGGTATGAGACTTGCGCTCAGGGACAGAAAAAGTTTGTAAATTTTGCTTTGCGCGCTTGACAAATCTTTTTTATGATATATAATGCAAGTTATATATCACTGGAGTTATATATGGAGAGGTGCCATTATGCCGGCAAAAGCAAAAGTCACCAAAGAAATGATTGTGGACGCGGCTTTCGAGGTTGCGCGGGAAAGGGGGGCAGAAAACGTCAATGCCAGAACCGTTTCGGAAAAGTTGAATTGTTCCACACAGCCCGTCATGTATCATTTTGCAACGATCGAAGAATTGAAAAGGGCGGTCTATGCCAAGACAGACGCCTATCATTCGGAGTATCTGATGCGTCTGCAAAGCCCGCAAAAGGGGCCCCTGCTCGGAATCGGACGGAACTATATCCGCTTTGCAATCGAAGAGCCGCAGTTGTTTCGTTTTCTTTTCCAGTCGGATTTTTTTGCCGGAGCGACGCTTCCGGAACTGA
The DNA here is from genome assembly GCA_934203075.1 of uncultured Clostridia bacterium. Classification (GTDB taxonomy): domain Bacteria; phylum Bacillota; class Clostridia; order Christensenellales; family CAG-314; genus CAKPYT01. Next base: position 13,065 of record CAKPYT010000012.1, read on the forward strand.
TCGATGCCGAGGAATTGACTCCCGTCCTTTCGGCGATGCAGAGGGCCTTGGGAAGGAATGCGGAGCAGACGAAAAAGGTTTTTTTAACCGTTTTTTTATTCGCCCACGGGTACGCAAGTCTCCTGGTAAATAATTCGCTGAAATACGATGAAACGAGGATCGATTCTCAGTTGGAGCAGGCCTATCGGGGCGCGATATTAGCGATGCAGAAAGAAGCGGAAGAGAAAGAAAGCGAGGGAACAAACACGGTATGTCCGTCGGAAATTTAAAAATAAAAAAGGTTTTCATTGCTTTGCTTCTTGTGTTTGCGGTGTTGGGCATAGCAGCTTTCGGTTTTCTTTTGTATATAAGTCCGCCGAAGGACGACGTCAACGTCTTTGATTACCCGCCGGAGTTCTTTTGCAAAACCGCAGAAAACCGTATCGACAATCAGACGGACGGGAAATGTGCGGCTTATGCTGCCGCCTATGTCCTGCGGCACTTCGGGGAGGAGACGAACGGCGAAGAACTTTTTCCGGAATTGAAACGGCCGTTTGGGTTTACTTCCGCAAACAGCATCACGGAGGTCTTCCGGCGGCATGGGTATTCGGCAAAAGCCTGTTACGGAACCGTTGACACGTTAAAGCAGCGGTTGACGGGGGGCGTCCCGATAATCGTTTTCCTGCGGATTCCCGGGGACACGCATTATGCCGTCGTTGTGGGTTACGACGAACAGTACGTTTATCTGGCGGATTCTCTCGCGGAAAATGCCAACACGTCGGACGCACGATACAATCGCAAGTTGACAATGCAAGAGTTTGAAGAAATGTGGAAAAACGGGACGTTTCTTCCCGACAATATTTATATTTTACCGTTAAAAACAGCCGTCTGACGTACCAAGCCGTCGGAAAGATGACCTTCGCAGGACCACATATGCCTGCGAAAGAATTTTTCGGCACGGTTTTGCGCGAAAAGGTTTGACCGGAGGATTTTATGAGATATATACGGATCACCCAAGAAAATATAGACAAGGAGCACATCTGCTGCGCGATGTCCGGTAAGCAGAGTCTTGCAAAAAAGGAATGGATGAAGCAGCGCTTTGCGGACGGACTTGTGTTTTATCGCAGCGAGGAGCGAGGCAAATGCTTTATCGAGTACCTTCCTGCAGAGAACGCGTGGGTGCCTTTGGAGGCGGACGGCTGGTTCTATATCGATTGTCTGTGGATTGCCGGTTCTATGAAAGGGCACGGATACTCGAACGACCTCCTTTCCGAGTGCGTGCGCGACGCAGAAGAACAGGGAAAGAAAGGGATTTGTATTCTTTGTGCCGAGGGACGGAAGCGTGAATTTCTCGCCGACCCGAAGTTCCTTGCCCATAAGGGCTTTCAGACCGCAGATATATCCGATTGCGGAATCAATCTCATGTATCTGCCGCTGGTGCCGGATGCGATGCCGCCGAAGTTCAAAGAATGCGCCAGGCATCCGAAAGTCAGTGAAGAGGGTTTTGTCCTTTACTATACCGACCAGTGCCCATTCACCTGTTATTGGGTCCCGAGGGTAGAGGAAACGGCGAAGGAATACGGAATCCCGTTTCAAGCCATCCATATCACGGACAAAGCCACCGCACAGAACGTTCCCGCCCCCGTTACGACCTACGCCCTGTTTCGGGACGGTGAGTTCCTGACGCAGTGCATCCAGTCGGATCAAAAGTTTCTGGCGCTGGCAGGAATTCGGGGCGAAATCGCAATGCGGCAAAAAAACGAAAACCACGGAGAAGTATCCAATGAACAACAGTGCACTGGTGGTCATCGATCTGCAAAATGATATCACAAAAAACTATCGGGAAATCATAGCAAAAGTCAACGAGGCGATTGCCCTGGCAGAGGAAAGGGGATGGAGTGTGGTCTATATTCAGCACAACAACCTGTCGCCGGGAACAAGAACCTTCAAACCGGGGACCCATGGTGCAGAACTGGTTCCGGAGATGAAAATCGTATCCGATCATATTTTCACAAAGTCAAAAAGCAACGCTCTCACCAGCGAGGCTTTTGCAGCGTTCCTTCGGGAACACGGCCTCACCGAGTTTTATCTTGCTGGGGCAGACGCCACGGCTTGCATCAAATCCACCTGTTTCAATATGGTAAAAAGCGGATACACCGTTCACGTCCTGTCGGATTGCATCACCAGTTACGACAAAAAGAAACTGCCGGAAATGCTCGCCTATTATGAAAAGCAAGGTTGTTCCGTCGGGACGCTTTCGGAGGTCTTTCCGTCGAAACGGCAGTAAGCCGAAAATAGTCGGAAAAACGGAAAAGAATAGGGGATGGCGGAAAATGCGGGAATCTTTTCCGCTTTTCCTTTTGAAAATCGTTCTTCACCTGCATGCAAACAGAAATTATGCGGACAAAAATAAACCGACGCGTGCAAGATCGGTGGATAGGAGAAAAGCAAAATGAAGAGGATAGGAGAAAAGTAAAAATGAAAAAGTTATATGAAAAAAGCGAATTGACTTTTGCAATCGTATGGATTGTGGTTTATTGCGTTCTGCAATCGGTTGCCAATCCGTTAAATACATTAATTGGAATCGATTATTCGGCAAGCGCAGTTTTCTGCGTTTTGCAGACAATTGTTCTATTGATCTTTCTTCTGAAAAACAAATTACAGAAACGCTACGGACTCTGCAAGTCTTCCGTTCCTGCGGTACGGTTTCTTTTTTATGTCCCGCTTGCGATTCTGGCATCCGGCAACCTCTGGCACGGCGTCGCACTTCATTACTCGCCTGCGGCAACGGTTTGTCGTATCGTGTGTATGCTCTGCGTCGGGTTTCTGGAGGAAGTGATTTTCAGGGGATTGCTGTTTGCGGCGATCGCAAAGGACAATGTCAGATCCGCAGTGGTCATTTCAAGCGTAACGTTCGGTATCGGGCATATCATCAACCTGTTCAACGGCAGCGGTATGGACCTTGCAAATAACATTTGCCAAATTGTTTTTGCCATTGCGGTCGGGTTTCTGTTTGTCACACTGTTTTATCGTGGCGGAAGTCTGCTTCCTTGCATCATCGTCCATTCTGCGATAAACACCCTCGGCACGTTTGCAAACGACGCAGATCTTACCGTGGAAAGGAGTCTGATTTCTGTCGCGATTCTCATTGTTCTCACGGTCGCCTATACTTTGATACTTGCAAAAACACTTCCGAAAAATCAGTGGGAACACGCAAAGGCCAATCTCCGATGATAGGAGAACAGATAGCACCGGGAGGACAAAAATGAAAAACAAAGCCAGTATTACCGCCTTGATGAGTTCCTTCGGACGGGCGTTTCATGCAGAAAAGGAAGAACATCCGGTTTTTGCCGATTCTCTTGCCAAAGAATTGATGACGGACGAAGAATATACCGCTGTTCAGGGCTATATTCTCGGCGGAGCACAGTTCTTTGAACCCGATATGGATCCGCAAAAGCAGGATCCGAAAGAAGTTTTGCGCAAACTCGTGAACGTTCATATTGCGCCTTCGCCGTTGTGCCGCGCGGCTTACGCCGAACAGGCCCTGAAAACCGCTGTTCTGACCGGCACGAAACAATACGTCATACTCGGCGCCGGGTTGGATACCTTTGCTTTTCGAGAAACGGATTTTCTATCGAAGTACAAGGTGTTCGAGGTCGATCATCCGCTGACGCAGGCAGACAAAAAGGAAAGAATCGCCCGTGCCGGTTGGGCAGTTCCCGATCATCTCACTTTTGTCCCCGTGGATTTCACAACGGACAGCCTGACGGAACGCCTGCTTTCCGGCGGCTTTCATCCGAAAGAAAAATCCTTTTTCTCGTGGCTTGGCGTGACGTATTATCTTTCGGCAGAGGCCATCGACAAAATGCTTGCCGAGCTTTCCTCACTTTGTGCGGACGGCAGTACCCTCGTGTTCGATTATCCGGACGAAAACTTCTTGAATGCCCCGGAAAAACGCGTGCAGAACACCATCGGGATGGCAAAAGCAGGGGGCGAGCCGATGCAAACGACGTTTTCCTATTCGGAACTGGAAAAATTATTGGAAAAGCACGGCTTCTTGATTTACGAATTGCTGATGCCGGAGGAGATTCAAAGAGAGATTATCGATCGTGTCGGGGCGGAAATAAAAGCGTTTGAGCACGTCAACTATTGCCTTGCCGTCAGAAAAAGTTAAATTGGTTCTGATGTTGCAGAACCGGTTACAGCGGAAATTCCGGGCCTATGGCAGTGCGGGCAAGTTTCAACGAACAGACGAAACGTCTTATTGGCGACGTTGAAAGCAGGGAACTCAATGAAAATATCCAAACGGAATGGAAACGCAAAAAGAGAAACCAGAAGAGAGGGACCCCTCATTATTCAAAAAGGGTGTAAAAATGTACGATACTATGAAAGGGAGCGGGAAAAATCCCTCTCCGATTGGAAACAGGCAACTTTAAGTTTGCGGAGGTAACGATGAAAAACACAAATCCATGGATCGGCTGCTGCGGGCTGGACTGCGAAAAGTGCGACGCGCGAATCGCAACGATTACAAACGACAACGCTCTTCGACAAAAGACCGCCGCGCTTTGGACAAAACTGAACGGGGTGGCGATTTCTCCCGAAATGATAAATTGTACAGGCTGTCGAATCGAAGGTGCAAAAACGCCTTTCTGCGACAAGCTTTGCCCCGTACATAATTGCGTCAGAGAAAGGGGGCTGGATACCTGCGCAGACTGTCCGCAGATGAATGGATGTCCGACGCTTGGATGCATTGCTATAAATAGCCCCTTTGTCTTGGAAAACTTAAAAAAACAAATACTTTGACCGGATCCACATCAAAAAACCAATAAAAACCGAAAAGAAAAAGTCGTCCGGCGTTTCGAATTTCCTCCAAAAAAACGAAAAAAATAAGAAATACAAACCGCAGGGGTTTGTATTTCTTGCCGTTGGCGGAGAATGTGCAGCGTAAACGAATGATTTAACTGTTGTAATCAAAAGGTATTTTGTTTTTCTTTTCACCTTTCTAGTTGACAATAAAACCGTTTTCAACTTTACACCACCAATCTTTATGATTTTCCGGCAAACTATCTTTTATCATTGCATCTGTAGCGTTGTTGTCTTTTATCAATTCCAAATCTTTGATTTTAATCCCGCAACAAATATCATTTTTTAATTTAAATATGTTCTCTTGATTTTGCATAAAGACTTCATCATAAACTCTTTGGTCTTGAAAACATACATAGAAGCTTTCCCATCGGATATCAACCTCAATGATTGTTCCAATCATTCCTTCGGTTATTCCATTTTCTTTATACTTATCATTAACTACCTTAACTTCATCTAATAGCTTCATTTTTGCCAACCTCCTATTGGGGTATTCATTTTCAACTTTCCATTTTGGAAAATCATATAGTTCGATTCTATTTGATATGTTTTTCCAAGTTTTTCATTTGCCCCTGGAATATCAATCCTTAAATTTATTTTGCAACCATATTTTGTGATATTTTCTATATAATATTTACCATAAAAATAAGCTTGCTTTGTTTTGTCTAACAAAACGTCAAGAAAAGTATTATAGTCACTTTCATGGTATCCCATAGCATTCACCCAAGCACTTTTGCTTTTAAACAAATAAGGTATTTTCCCGTTTGGCACAAGCAACTCAATTTCTTCAACATTTGTAGGGGCAATAGAAATTTCTTTGCAATGACACCGGAAGTGATATAGCCCGGGGAAAAGTCCTTTTTTTATGCTATCCGGCAGGTTAATACTTGTGATATCAAATTTTTCTGGTTTTTTATTTTTCTCGTTTTTAAACCAGCATTTGTTTACTGCAACACATTTACTGCAATGGTTTGCGGCCGTGCCTTCTATCATCCCTGTGTCGTATCCATAATTTTCAATAGTTATATCATTTTGGACATCAATTATTTGAATCCAATTCCCTAACATATTTTTAAATACACCCATATTATATCAAATCTCCTTTTAAAATGCAAAAGGTTGCAGAAGTGTAGTTACTTCTGCAGCCTTTTACTGAATTTTATCATAGGAATCTATCACATTTCAAGTTTGAGTGACAAAATTTTTTATAATTCATTTGGAGGGGCTATGAAATACATAGACTGGCTGTCTCAATGGATGGAGAATTACATTCGTCCATCCGTCAAAATACGGACTTATGATCGTTATAGGCTCATTATACAGCAGCATATAAGGGATAAAATCGGCAGTATGACACTGAATGATTTATCCCCGCTTACTCTGCAATCGTTCCTTACAGGACTTTTACAGAACGGCAACCGCAGAACAGGCAAAGGTTTATCTGCAAGCAGCGTCAATGCCGTTATCTCTGTCATTCAAAGTTCACTTAAAACGGCGCACCTATTGGGACTGACGAATGAATACACTGCGGACAAGCTCAAACGCCCGAAGCTCAAAGAAAAACCTGTGGAATGCTTTACCCTTTTCGAGCAAAAAAAGATAGAGCAAGCCATACTAAACGGCAAAAAAGATAAGCTGTACGGCA
>CAKPYT010000013.1 GCA_934203075.1 uncultured Clostridia bacterium
GTAGAATAGAACCCTACCGATCGGTAGGGTTCTGCAGGTTGTATTCCGGCAATCCGAAGAACGGCGCAATGCGTTTTCGGAAAAGGCTTTTTCTGCAAAACCGTGCGAAAGAGAAGAAAAAACATGCGGCGGGCATGGGGAAAAAGAGTGTTTCGCAGCGGGAAAAAGGAGTTTGGGTTCGGTATGAAAAGAGAAAACGAAATTTTAGAAGAAACGTTGGCCGCAGCGGAACGCGGATACGCGGAGGCTTATCGTTTTTTATCGGAAGAATATGCGCAAAACCCGAAGAAATTCGGGCCACAAACGTTTTATTTTTTAGCCTGTCTGGCCGGGGGTGTCGGTCTGCGGGAAGAAGCACTGCGCTGGCTGCAAAAAGCGATTCGGGACTATGGCTGGTGGTATCGGCCGGAAGTGCTGGAGGACGACGACCTTGCCTGTCTGAACGACAACCCCGAATTCGGAAGATTAAAACTTCTTTCGACACAGCGCTACCGTGAGGCCGAGGCAAAAACAAAGGCGGTGTTCTCCTGGAAGGGCAAACAGGCGGAAGGTTTGTTTTTGGCCGTGCACGGCAATACGCAAAACGGGCAGACGGCACGGGAGGATTGGCAGCCGATTTTGGGCGGGAAGACACAGTGGCAGTTGGAAACAATCCAAAGCGCGCAGCCGGACGGATACGGAACCTATCGCTGGGACTATAACGAAAGTTCTTACCTGCCCGTAGCCAAAGCACTGGAACAGATGCAAGGCCAGGGGTATCGGGAAATTGCCTGCGGCGGGTTCTCTGCCGGGTGCGATATGCTGCTGAGAGCTCTGACAAGAAAACCGGTGCGCTGTGATTTGCTGCTTTTGCAAAGCCCGTGGATTCCGTTTCTGGAAAGCGAGGGAAAGGCGGCGGTGCAAGCACTGCGGCAAAAGAACGTGAAATTGAAGATCTTTTGCGGGGCGTGCGACGAAGATTGTCTGCCGATGGCAAAGCAATTGTACGAAGCCGCGCGCGAAGCAGGGGTTACCGCAGAACTGGTGATTCAGGAAGGGCTTCGTCATCAGTTTGCCGAAAAAACCGTTGTGGAAGAGTTTTTATCAACGGAAACGGCAGAAGGAGAACAAAAGTAGCCGTGGCAGAAGAGTCCACGTTTACAAAGAGGGCGCAGAATTGCTTCCGGTATGCTTAAAAAATCGCAAACCGACAGGTTCGAAAAAATCCTTTGAAAAGGGCGAAAAGAAAGGAATCCGATTTTATTTAAAAAAACAGCGTGACACATAGTCACGCTGTTTTTTATATCTGCGTTTGGTCAGAGAACGTACCGAAAGCAAGGAGGAGAGGGTGCGCAGAAAATTAATCTTCGCCGAACAGTTCATCCTTTACAATATCGATCAAATCCTCAAACAGGTCCGAAAAATCTTCCTCTTCGTGGATGTCCTGTTTTCGTTCCAACAGGTCTTCCCGTTTTTCCGAAAGGTCTTCCATCCATTCGCCGATTTCCGTTACGGAAACTTTCAGCCAGTTCTGGCGATATTTGACGCAGTACTGCAAAAGCGGCAGTTGAACGGAACTGGGCAGGGTATAGATTTTTTCTTTGGAGGTTTCGTCGCAGCCGTTTTTTGCAAGCAGATCCAGAATTTCGCCGATGCGCGCGATTTTTTCGTCAATGGCGCTTTTTAACTGTTGTTTGTATTTCAGAAGGAAGTTCTTTTCGTATTCGTCGATGCGGTGCGTTTCGTAGTATTCTTCCAGAGCGTCCAGATCCTCGTCGCTGAGAAAGAGGGTTCGAATCGAATCGCTTTGAAAATACGTTTCGATGGTCGTGCGCAGGTCGTTTTGTTTTTCGTCCAGATGGGTGCCCGTTTTTTCATCGATGACGGACACGCGCACGATGCCGTTCTGGTCGAGGAGTCCCGCCGTTTTCATTTTTTCAATGAGGTAGGTGGTTGCTTCGTCCACGTGTTTGCCCACGACCGATTCTTTGTAAAGCAAAATAATGCCGTCTTCGTTCATGCCGGATTGCGAAATTACGATGTCGTTTGCATCCGCCTCCAGGCGAATGCTGGGGTTCACGTCCAGAAACATTGTGTAACCGGTGGCGGCAGAAGGGTGCGGGATCAACAGCACGACGAGCAAAATGCAAAGCGCGCAGGCGGCGCCGGCAAACGCAAGCCAAAGAGGTCTGCGTTTTTTCATTGCCCGGACGGGCGCGGGAAATTCCTCGATTTGCGCCCGGATGCGCGCCTTCACGTCCGGCGCGCGGCGATTCAGTTCTTCCCGAATGGGGTTAGTCCTTTTCATGATAGACCTCCCGATAAAACGATTTTAGTTTTTTTAACAGTCGATGGTATTTCCAGTTGACGCTGGAAACGGGTTGGTTCAGCAGCTTTGCGACTTCCACCCGACGATAGCCGTAAATGACGGTCAACTCCAGCAGAGAAAACTCTTCGGCCGAAAGGTGTTGTTTTGCGTAGGTCAGCAGCGGAAAATCCGTGGAATCGGTGTCCTGCGCGGGTAGCTGCAAATCCTCGTAGGATACGGTTTCCGTGCGGTTGCGTTTGCGAAACTCGTCCGTCAGTTTATTTTTTGCGATTTGCACCAGGTATCCGACGGGGTTTTGCTTTTCGTCCACCCGAGACACGTTTTTCAAAAAACTGAGATACGTTTCCTGCATCACGTCCTCGAGGAGCGTTTCGTCCGTCGTGCATTTTCGCAGCACGTAAAAAACTGCGGCTCGCGTGCGGTCGTAGAATTCGTCGAATGCGGAGAAATCCCCCTTTTGAAATTGGCGAATCAAATACGAAAAATGATGTGATTGCATAATCCCCTTCGTTTCTTTTACGATCGGAGGCCGGAAAAATTCCAACAAAACGAAATTTTTCTTTCGATCTTTTCAAAATGAAAATTATCTTATCATATTGTTTCGGTTTTCGCAAGTCCCGTACGAAAAAGAACAAAACAAAAAGCAGAGTCAGAAGGGGAGCGGTTAAAAATACAAAAACCGGGGCGGATTGTCCGGGGCGAAACCCGCGGCGAGAAGAAAAGGGCCTCTTGCGAGACCCTTTTCTTCGAAGTGATTTGAAAAATCAAATGGCGTTGTTGTTGAACTGGCTGTTGTACAGCACGCTGTAAAAGCCGTTTTGGGCAAGCAATTCTTCGTGCGTACCCTGTTCGATGACCTGCCCGCGGTTCATCACCAGAATGAGATTTGCTTTTTTGATGGTGGAGAGGCGGTGAGCAATGACAAAACTGGTGCGATCTTTCATCATGCGGGTCAGCGCCGTTTGAATGTATTGCTCCGTACGCGTATCCACGGAAGAGGTCGCCTCGTCCAGAATCAGAATTTTGGGGTTGCTGAGCAAAGCGCGTGCAATGGTGATGAGCTGACGCTGCCCGTTGCTGAGGTTGGAAGCGTCCTCGCTGAGTACGGTATCGTAGCCTTGCGGCAATTTGGTGATGAAATCGTGCGCGTGCGCGCGTTTTGCCGCTTCCACAACCTGTTCGTCCGTTGCGGTAAAGTCGCCGAATTTAATATTGTCGCGTATGGTCCCCTGGAAGAGCCACGTATCCTGCAGCACCATACCGTACAGATCCCGCAGTTTTTTGCGGTTCAGTTGGGAAATATCGATGCCGTCAATGGTGATTTTGCCGCTGTCGATATCATAAAAGCGCATTAGCAGGTTAACCAGCGTCGTTTTGCCTGCGCCGGTCGGCCCGACGATTGCCACCGAGTCCCCCGGGTTCAGCGAAAGGTTCATGTTCTGAATCAGTTTCGTGCCGGGCGTATAACTGAAGTTGACGTTTTCGAACTTCACTTCGCCGCGCACGCCGGAGAGATCCGTCTGGTCGTCTGCCACGTCCGTTTCGTTTTCGGCATCCAGCACTTCAAACACGCGTTCTGCCGCGGCAATGGCGTTTTGGAAAATATTGACGGATTGGGACGTGGTCTGAATCGGCTCGCTGAAACGCGTTGCGTATTGCGTCATGGTGGTGATGGTGCCGATGCCTTTCCCGACCGGATCCTGCAGCACCTGATACATTCCGATCAGGGTCACGAGGATGTAGTTGAACCAACTCACCATTTTATTTGCCGGCTGCGCCAGACCGCTCAGGAACTGCGAACGGTAGGTGGTTGTTTTCAGGGCTTCGTTCTTTTGGTTGAACTGTGCCTGCGTGATGTTTTCCATATTGAACACTTTCACGATTTTGTAGCCGGAATACATTTCTTCGATGTGCCCGTTCAGCGTGCCGAGGTTTGCCGCTTGCTTTTTGAACTGCTTTTGTGCGCGTTTGGCAATCAGCAAAGTCAACAGAACGCTGAGCGGAAGCGTTGCCAGGCAGACGGCCGCAACCAGCACGCCGCCGTTGATAATCATCATGGTGGTTACGCTGATCAGCGTGAATACGGCGTTGATGACCTGTACCAGGTTCTGCTGCAGCGTGTGCTGAATGGTATCCATATCGTTGGTGATGCGGCTCAGCAGATCGCCGTATTGACGGTCGTCAAAGTATTTCAGCGGGACCATATCCAACTTTGCTTTGGTTTCCTGCCGCATACGGTAGACAATACGCTGTGCAATGCCGGCAACCAGAAAACTTGCAATGAAAGAAAACGCTGCGCTCAGCAGATACACGATGACGCCGGTAAGCACGAGCTGCATCATTTGCTGCAGATTGATGTCGATTAAGAACTCGGTCCCCTGCGGCACGATGCTGTGTTGAATGAGGTTGATTGCCTTCCCGCTGATGGTGGGGCCGAGGGCGGAAAGAACGGAGCCGAGTGCCGTCAGCATCATGACGAAAATCAGTTTTACGGCTTCCGGCCTGACGTAGGACATCAGGCGCGAAAAAGACTTTTTGAAGTTTTTCGGCTTTTCGGAGTACGTTGCCGCACCGTGTTTCGGCCCGCCGCGCATCGGGGGGCGCTTCGGCGCTTCCGTCACGGCATTGTCGATGACTTCTTTCGGAATTTCATAGCGTTCCGCCGACGTTTCCTTTTCTTCGGAAACGGTAGTTTTCTTTTCTTCCGTCATACGTTAGCCTCCTCTTCGTTGATTTGCGAAAGAACGATTTCGCGATATTCCTCGCAGTTTTTCATCAGGTCCTGATGTTTGCCGATGCCGACCATGTTGCCTTCTTCCAGAACGATGATCTGGTCTGCATCCATTACGGTGGAAACACGTTGCGCAATGATGATGACGGAGGACCCGGTGCGCTGTGTCTGTTCGCGCAGAGCCTTTCGCAGCGCTGCGTCCGTCTTGAAATCCAGCGCGGAGAAGCTGTCGTCAAACACGTAAATTTCCGGCTGTTTCACAACGGCACGCGCAATGGCGAGGCGCTGTTTTTGTCCGCCGGAAAGGTTTTTGCCTCCCTGCGAAATAAAGTGATCCAACCCGTCCGACGTGTTCATGACAAATTCCGTTGCCTGTGCGATATCCGTTGCGGCAAGCAGTTGCTCGTCCGTTGCGGAGGGGTTGCCGTATTGCAGGTTTTCGCGTACGGACCCGCTGAACAATACCGCACTTTGCGGCACAAAGCCGATGCGGTCGCGCAGATCGCGCTGTGTCATATTTTTTACGTTCACGCCGTCCAGCAGAACTTCACCCTCCTGCGGGTCGAAAAAGCGGGGAATCAGGCTTGCGACCGTGCTTTTACCGCTGCCCGTACTGCCGATGATGGCTGTCGTTTGCCCCGGCAGGGAAACGAAAGAAATGTGATTCAGAATGGGTTTTTCCGCATTGGCATAGGAAAAGGATACATCGCGGAATTCGATGAGCCCTTTCTGCTCCGTCTGAGACAGATCTACGGGGTTTGCCGGGTCGGCAACCGAAAGGGGAGTATCCAATACTTCGTTGATACGGGAAGCGCTCGCCTGCGCGCGGGGGATCATCATAAAGACGAACGAAAGCCCGACGATGCTGCCGAGAATTTGCATGCTGTACCCTACGACGGCACTGGTCGCCCCGATGTTGGCTTGCAGCGTGCCCAAATCCGGGGAGGACATCCCGTTGAAAATGACGGTGGAAACCACCACGATGCCCATCAGCGTCATGTTCATCACAAGGCTGCACACGGGAAATAAGGATGCCATCACGCGGTTCACGCGGGTGGAAATGTCGCGTACTTCTCCGTTGGCTTTGCTGTACTTTTCAAATTCGTATTCCTGCTGATTGAAAGCACGAATCACGCGGACGCCCGTGAGACCTTCGCGCGCGACGCCCGTTAATGCGTCCACTTTACGTTGTACGGTGCCGAACATCTTTGCGGCAACCGCACCGATGATCAGTACGGAAATCAGCAAAAGGGGAATCGCCACGATAAAGATGATGGAGAAATCCTTCTGCAGGGCGAGGGAGTTGAGTAACCCGCCGACAATCATAACGGGAGCCATCACGATGATGCGCATCCCCGCACTGATTAGCATCTGAATTTGCTGTACGTCGTTGGTGGTGCGGGTAATCAGACTTGCGATGCTGAATTTTTCCACGTCCTGTACGGAAAGGTTCTGCACTTTGTAGAACATTTCTTTCCGCAGGCGCGCGCCGAATTTTGCCCCGGCGTTAGAAGTGAAATATGCGGCAAGCACGCTGCATGCCACGCTGGCGAGCGCCAGACCCAGCATTTTCAGAATGATTTTCATGGTTGCCTGCATGCCGGCTTCCATCCCCATGCCTTGCAACTCCGCCAACGGCACGAACTGTGCCGGGATTTGCAAATCGAGATACGCTTGCCCGGCGATAAACAGGATGCCGAGCAGCAAATCCAGGATCACCGGTTTTAGATACTTGATTAGTTTGGTCATGTTTTTTTTCCTTCTTGCTCTCTTTGTTTTGATGTTATTGTTTCGGCTCGAATGCGGTTAAAAACCACTCTGCCGACGGGGTGTGGAAGGGCACGTGATGCATCAGATGCATCATTTTGTTTACCACCACACCGTGCGCGACCACCCAAAAAACCGTTTCCAGCTGAGAACTGCCTTCTTTGGTCAGTTTTCCTTGCGCTACGGCTTGGGAAAGCATTTCGTGCAGCGGTGCTTTTACCTCCGTCCGGTTGGTCGCATGGTCTACTTTTTTCTTGACTCCCCAGGCTTTGGCGCTTTCCAGAAAATTCGGTTTGATGAGGCGCGCGTTCAGAATGAAATACATCATCTGGCAAAAATCATCGTCCTCATCGATTTTCCGTAACAGTGCTTTTAATAAAGTCTGTACTTTTGCAATCGGGGAGGAATCATCCGCATTGCAGATGCTTTCCTCGAAGGTCCGGTAGCTTTTGCGCGCAAGGAAGAACAGTTCAAAGAAAAGATCTTCCTTCGTGGGGAAATAGTGATACAACAACCCGTGACTGATTTCGGCCCGTTTGGCAAGGTCGTCGATTTTCGTGCTGTCGAACCCTACCGCACAGAACGATTCCAGTGCGACGTGCAGCAGTTGGCTGCGCCGTTCGTCCTTCATCAGTTCGCATTGCTCTTTTGTTTTGGGCATGTTTGCTCCTTTGCCTGAGTCGGCGTTTGTTGATTGACTGTTCAGTCAATAGAAGCATTATAGACGATGCTTTTCTCTCTGTCAATCGAAAACGCTTTGTGAAAAGGAATTTTTTTGTTATAATATACAAATCAAATCGGAAAAAGGTGTGGGCGCGTAAAAAATGCCGCGGGAACTCGTGTTTTCTGGGCGGCAGAGGGGAAAAGAGTCGGCGCCCGGAAAGAAAAGGAACAGGTAAATGAAAACAAAGAAAAAGCAGGGGGTGGTCCGGCGATTTCTGCCGTACTACAAGCCGTATCGCAAAACGTTGTTTCTGGATTTATTTTTTGCGCTTTTGGCAACGCTGGTGGATCTGGCGTTTCCGATGCTGGTAAAGACGATTACCAACGATACGATCGCACACGGATACGTCGTGCTGGATACGGTGCTGAAAGTGGCAGGGGTTCTGCTGGTGCTGCGTGCGGTGGAGGTGTGGAGCCGCTATTACATCACAAAGTACGGGCACATCATGGGGGTGCGGCTGGAGACGGATTTGCGTCGGCAATTGTTCGATCATCTGCTGGACGAGCCGCACGCTTATTTCGATAACGTAAAAGTGGGCACGCTGATGAGCCGCATCACGACGGATTTGTTCGACGTGACGGAGTTCAGTCATCATTGTCCGGAAGAGTTTTTTATCGCTGCGGTGAAAATCGTCGGGGCGTTTGTGATTTTGTTGTTTGAGAACGTGCCGCTGACGCTGATTTTGTTTGCGTTGCTGCCGGTGATGATTCTGTTTGCCGTGCGTAAAAACCTGAAAATGAGAAAGGTCTTTGCGGAAGGGCGTGTGCAGGCGGCGGAAATTCACGCTCAGGTGGAGGATAGTCTTTCCGGCGTGCGGGTGGTGAAATCTTTCACGGCAGAGGAGACGGAGCGGAAGAAGTTTGCCGAGGGAAACCTCGGGTACTCCAAAATTAAAAAACGGAACTACGAATTGATGGGGCAGTTTACCGCAGGCATTCGTGCCATCGACGCATTGATGTATCTCACCATCATTGTGCTTGCGGGGGTATGGAAATTGGACGAAGGGACGTTCGTTGCCTATTTGCTTTACGCAACTACGCTGCTTACGACCGTCAAAACCATTGCGGATTATACCGAGCAGTTTCAAAAGGGCATCACGGCGTTCGAGCGGTTTTTGGAAATTATGGATACGCCCAATACGCTGACGGAAAAACCGGATGCCGTTACGTTGCGTGACGTGTGCGGCGAAGTGCGTCTGCAGGACGTCAGCTTCCGCTATGGGGAGGGGGAAGAGGTTTTAAGCCATCTGAATCTGCAAATCTCCCCGGGGGAGACGGTGGCATTGGTCGGCCCCAGCGGCGGCGGCAAAACGACGCTTGCCAGTTTGATTCCGCGGTTTTACGACGTGACGGGCGGCGTCGTGTCGGTGGACGGCCTCGACGTGCGGGACGCAACGCTGCAATCTTTGCGGAAAAACATCGGTGTGGTGCAGCAGGACGTTTATCTGTTTTGGGGGACGGTGCGCGAAAACATTGCCTACGGCAACCCGAGTGCCACGCAGGAGGAAATCGAGCGGGCAGCCCGTCTTGCCGGTGCGGACGAGTTTATTCGGGAACTGGAGCACGGGTACGACAGTTACGTCGGCGAGCGCGGCGTAAAACTCAGCGGCGGGCAGAAGCAGCGCATCAGTATTGCGCGCGTTTTTTTGAAAAATCCGCCCATATTGATTCTGGACGAAGCAACCAGTGCTCTGGATAACGCCAGCGAAGTGCTCGTGCAGCAATCGCTGGAAGAGTTGGCCAAAGGCAGAACGACGTTGGTAATTGCGCATCGGCTATCCACCATTCGCAGCGCAACGAAAATCGTGGTGCTGACGAAAGAAGGCATTGCAGAGGAGGGAACGCACGCCGAACTGATGGAACGGGGCGGGTTGTATCGCAGGTTGTACGAATTGAGCCTGGCAAACGCCAGTATGGAACAGTAAAACGAAAACGGAAAGAAGAAGCCGGTGCGTGCCTCGTCAAAGGGCAGGGACGCAAAAAGCGGGTTTCTTCTTTTTTTTCGTTTTTTGCGGCGAAAAGTTGGCAAAACGCAGGCGTTGTGGTAATCTATTAAAGAATATTCAAGGGGGATCCATCATGAACACCAAACAACGCAGCACGGAGATTCGCAAGTTGATAATCGAGTGTATCGGTTCTCTTGGCGTAGGCCATCTGGGCGGATGTCTTTCGATTGCGGACTTCCTCAGCGTGCTGTATACCAATCATATGCACGTAGACCCGAAAAATCCGAATCTGGAAGGACGAGATCGGTTGATTTTATCCAAAGGGCATGCGGGGCCTGCGCTTTACGCAACGCTCGCTTCGTTCGGCTATTTCGAAAAAGAAAGATTAAAAACGCTGAATCAGTTGGGGACGACGCTTCCCAGTCACTGCAATCGTCAGTTGACGCCCGGTGTGGATATGACCACGGGTTCTTTGGGGCAGGGAATTTCCTGCGCCGTCGGCTGCGCCATTGCAAGCAAAATTAAAAACGACGGGGCTCACATCTATTGTGTGGTGGGGGACGGAGAAAGCCAGGAAGGGCAGGTATGGGAAGCGGCAATGCTTGCCGCCCATAAAAAACTCGGAAACCTTACCGTAGTGGTGGATAACAATAAAATGCAGATCGACGGCAGAACGGAAGAGATTGTGAAACCGTTCAGTTTCCGTAAAAAATGGGAAGCGTTCGGGTTTAAGGTGATCGAATGCGACGGCCACGACGTGGACGCCATCGACGCGGCTTTGACGCTTGCCGAAAAGACGCGCAGCAAGCCTACGGCAATCATTCTGGATACGGTAAAAGGAAAGGGCGTTTCGTTCATCGAAGCGGCGGGAGTAGCCAACCACAGCATGAGCATTTCTCCCGAACAGGTGCAGCAGGCACTGAAAGAATTGGACGAGGAGGGCTGCTGATATGGAAATGCGGAAAGCATTCGCCGCTTATTTGGAAAAAGCAATGGCGAGAAACAGAAAAATCTGCGTGCTGGATGCGGATCTGGCCAAAGCAGACGGAACCATCAACCTGCGGAAGCGCTACCCGAAGCGCGCGTTCGACTGCGGTATTGCCGAAGCGAACATGGCTTGCGTGGCGGCCGGCATGGCAACCTATGGGTTTATTCCCTTCATCACAAGTTTTACGCCTTTTGCGACGCGACGCATTTGCGACCAGATTGCGGTTTCCATTGCGTACGGCGGCGCAAACGTGAAAATCGTAGGGACGGATCCCGGTATTGCCGCAGAACTGAACGGCGGCACGCATATGAGTTTTGAAGATATGGCAGTGCTGCGCAGCATTCCGAACATGGTGCTGTTTGAACCTACGGATACCACGCAGTTGCTGCAGGCGTTGCCGCAAATCGTGAAGTACGACGGGCCCGTATACATCCGCATGTTCCGCAAGGAAACGCCGGACGTATTTACGACAAACAACTATAAACTGAAACTATTCACGGCAGATAAATTGCGCGACGGGAAAGACCTCAGTATTTTTACCAGCGGCCTTTGTGTTGCGGATTGCCTCAAAGCGGCGGATCTGTTGGCGGAAAAGGGCATCCGGGCGGAGGTCATCAACATCCATACGTGGAAGCCGTTGGATGAGAAAACAATCGTAAAATCCGCACGTAAAACCAAAGCGGTGCTGACGGTGGAAAATCACAACGTGATGGGCGGGTTGTACTCCGCCGTGTGCGAAGTGCTGGCAAGAGAATGCCCCACTAAGGCGGCAGCCGTCGGCATTCGCGATCAGTTCGGCGAAGTAGGAAAATTGCCGAAGTTAAAGGAACGTTACGGTATGACGGTGGAGGATATCGTCGCGGAAGCGTTGCGTTTGCTGCAAAAATAAGATGTGACGTTTCGGTCGGGGGAGGAAAGAAGAAACTCTTCCCGCAAAGAAAATCAAAACAAAAAAAGATAGCTCAGCGCTATCTTTTTTTTGTTTCAAAAAACACCGTAACGGGCTGCGGCAAAGGGAATACGGTTTTTGTTCGCACGCGGGAACTGCCGCCACGGGAGCGGATAGGGGAGCCTGCCGAAACATTGAGCAAAAGAAAAAAGGCCGCCGTACGTTGAAAACAACGCAGGGCGGTCGGTTCCTTTTGAGGAAAGGAAAGGTTTCCGTTTTCCGCATCGGGCAGTGCCGTGTTTATCGGCCCGCCGACAATGCTTTTGGGGGCGGGCTGCGGACTTTTGACGGGCGTGCGGTTTACGGGCAGAGGCAGCAGTCGAAAGACGGAAAGACTATTTCAGTTCGTAAGATTTCAATACCCCCAGGCAAACGCCATAGTCGCCTTTTACGGAGACCTGAATGCGGTTTGCGGTGAAGGGCACGACTTTCTCGCCCAGAACGGATGCGGCGGGCGTGGCCGGATCCTGCTTATAGCCGAGCGTAACGTGGTGCAGGTTCTCTTTGCAAAGGCGAAATTTTCCGGGGATCATCTCTTCCGCAAGGAGTTCGTCCAGTGCGGCGCTGAGGGCGATGAGGCGAGGATCATCCGCCTCGCAAAAATAGTACTTGTTGACGGGCTCCTTCAGAATCACGGGGCATAAAGCGATTTGCATGGAAGAAAGATCTTGCGTAAACGCTTCCAGTTTTTGCAAAACGTCGGGCAGTTTTCCGCCGCGCACAACGCCCATTTTCAGCGTGACGTGCGGAAAAACGAAGTCGGTGCTGCCAAAAACGATAGGGGTCCGGTGCTCTTTTGCAATGGTTCGGTTCAGTTCCTTGCATTGCCGAAAGGCTTCGCCCGTAACGGGAATGTGAATGTTGACGCCGCAGTTTTCGCCCGAAAGAAGTTTTGTATAAGCGTCTCGCATGGTAAATAAGTCTGTCATTTTCCCTCCGAAGAAGTGGCATTTTGTTGAGAATTGTTGCCGGATTCTGCTTGCTTATTCTTGTTTTCCGTTTTTTCGACCGTCCCTTCGATTTCTCGCTTCAGTTTGCGTTCGCGCGATTCGGAGAAGAACATCATGGCGGCCACGGCAACGGCCACGGCGGATAATACGACGGCAGAAACTTCCAGGGCGTTGGGGGCCGCAAGGAGGCTGCGCACGTTGTTGATCAAGCCCGTGATCCCGAAGACGGAAAGAATCAGCGACAAAACTTTGGTAAAACGATTTACGTTTTTGTCCTTTCGCGCTTTTTCTTCCGCAAAGCGGTTTTTATTGGTGAGGTAAATTGCATTCTGTTTGGTGTTGACTTCGTTCAGAATCTGTTCGATCCCCATTTCGTGCAGGTAACTATCGTAAAACGTGCGGTAGTGCTCCAGATGCGAAACGGTGGTGAACGTTCCCTGAATCTTAAAGTTGTACAGGCGGTTCAGGTCCTGTATGGTAGGGAGTTTATCTTTGGAGTTGACGAATTTCTGGCAATAGTCCAGCAGGGTGTACTCCTGGTTCAGAACCAACAGCGTCATCAAAAGGTATTCGCGTTTCACGTTTTTGTAAAAGCGCTTCATAAACTCTGCGTTGCCCACTTCCGGGTCGAGGTAGTTGACGTTTGCAATCCCCTGTGTGGAAAACGCCCAGAACATGTTCTTGAACGGGTTCAGATATCCCTTGGAGGAACTCTCTTTGGTGCCGAAGGAATTGCCCTGAGAACGCTTCAGACATTCCAGCGCATGCCGGATCGTTTCTTCGCTTTGCGGTTCTTCAAACGCAAAGGAGTTCAGCATCGTTGCGGAAACGTAGTTCTTGGCACTGTGCTGAAAGAACAGGTCGCATTTCAGGTTGAGGTTTGCCGCCGCCGTTTTAATGAGTTCGAACAAGTCCACCGGCTTCTTGTCGCAAAGGATCTCGAATTTGGAAGAGTCGTCGTTGCGTTTGATCTTTTTTAGTTTATTCAGAATCTCGCAAACGGTGTTCAAAGGTGTTTTTTCGTCAAAAACAAAATTGAAAACCAAAAAGCCGATGCCGTTATCGAAACAATAGACGAACAGATCCTTGAGATACCCTTCGGTCGAAAAGAATTGGCCGTTTTCGTTTTTTACGCGGAACTGCAGCGCATTGCGGAATAAGTCGGAAAGATGATGCTCCCGATCCGCCCAGAAGTCAAAAATGGTGCGATCCGGATTTTTTTCGTCGATGCAATCCGCCACGTGTTTGTACAGCCGGTCGTATTTGATGACGGAGTGATCGCACGGGTGATAAAACCCCGTTGCGGTAACCGCGTCTTCGGAAATGGCCCCCTCGAATTTGAAGGGGATAATCAGAAAGGTGTATTTCAGTACGTTGTTTTTTTCGATATCCATAAATACCTCGTGGAAAGCATCACAGCCCGTTTGCGGCAGTTCACCCGGCCTTTGGCAAAGAATGCCGGAGACAGAGGAAGTTCCTTTCGAATTATTTTATCACATTCGGGAGGGAAATTCAATCGTAACACAGAAAATGCCGGGAAAATAGGCGGGAGATTGTTGGGGAAAAAGGCTTGCAGGGGAAAAAGCGCTATGTTATACTGAAACAAAGAGAGGAGATTATTTATGGATCGTATCATACGTCAATATCTGGAAGGTAAGGGGCTGCAGATCGAGCGGAATTCCGCCTATGGGAAAATCAACGGATACGAAGTGAACGTTTTTCAGAAGATACCGATGCAGGCGACGGATTTTTCGATCGTGATGACGGTTTCGTGTTTCGTCGAAGAAGCAAAACGGCAGGAACTGGAAGCAGCGTTGCGGAATCTGTTGACCAAATGGTGCGGAATGCGTTTTACTCCGTACGGGTTTTGGGTTGGCTTCAACGGGCTGACGGCGGGCAGCATCCGAAAAACCGTTCCGGAGACTGCGGATCGGATTTTTGAGATTCTTGCGGATCTCGGCATCCCCGGGGAGGGGGTTTGCCCTCTTTGCGGGCGCGAAATGTCGGCGGAAAGCAGCCGAATCGGCAAAATAGAGGGTGTTTCCGTTACGATGGACGCCGAATGTATTCAACAAATCAACACCGAAGTGGAAAAACAAAACGAAACTTTCCGGCAGATGCCGAACAACTACGGAAAAGGTTTCCTCGGGGCGTTGCTCGGCGGGCTGATCGGTGCGGTTCTGGCAATTGTGCTGTACTTCGTTGGGTTTGTGGCGGCAATTTCTTCCGTTGTTGCCGTTGTGGTAGGGGCAAAACTGTATCAGAAGTTCGGCGGAAAGCCGAACGGAACGATGGTGGTCATCGTGTCGCTTACGTCGCTCGTTTGCGTGATGCTTTCCGTCGTGGTGATTTACGTTTTTGTGGCATATGCGGCGGCAGTGGATGCCGGTGTATCGATGGGGGCTTTCGAAGCGTTTCAAACGCTGATGCAGGAGGAAGAGTTCGGCGGACTTTTCTGGAAAGATTTTGCATGGATGGGCGCCTTCACCGTGGTTGGAATCGCCCTGGAAATTTTTGATTTGAAACGGCAGATCAAACGAGACGAGGGAATCCGATAGAGAAAAGAGTGCGGAAAAGAAGAAATCTTTCCGTACCGGAGGATGAAAAAAAGAAAAACGAACGCGGAAAACAATCTGCGTTCTTTTTTTGCTTTGGAAAGAAAACGAGCAAACCCCTCCGCACAAAAAGAAAACCAGACGTTCCGTAAAAGAAAGTCTGGCTTTGGTGGGATCGGTAGGAATCGAACCTATGACCTCCACGATGTCAACGTGGCGCTCTAACCGGCTGAGCTACGACCCCTCGGGGATGAAAACGCCCTGTGCTGAGACAGGGTATTTCTGGTGGGCAATAAGGGACTCGAACCCCTGACTTCTTCCATGTGACGGAAGCACTCTACCAACTGAGTTAATTGCCCCTAAATGGTACTCCCGGCGGGAATCGAACCCACAAAGGTCCCTTAGGAGGGGACTATTATATCCATTTAATTACGGAAGCACAAGAGGCTTGCCGCATCGACTGCCTCATTATACTATGATTTTTTGCTTTTTACAAGAGATTTTCGGTATTCCGCAAAATATTTTTTGGAAATGTTGAAAAAACGACGTTCCTTCCGGCACTTTTGTGCCCGCGGGATGTTTTCCGGTGCTTTTAATTCTGCGCGGTGCCCTCGCTGTTAGTCGAAGATTTTTGTACCGCTTGTGTGAAGAAAGCGGAAAGTTCGTCCAGAATCGAAATTTCCCGCATATTTTTGTAGCCGTACGCGAGGTAGATTTTCAGCTTCGGTTCCGTACCGCTCGGGCGAAGAATGACGCGTCCCTGCGGAAGCTCGAACAACAGCATGTTTTCTTTGGGCAGGTGCGTATCGTCCGAAAGATAGTCCACCCGGCATAACACGGGTTGGCCGCAGAGCGTGGGGTATTCGCCGTAGCGCATTTCGTCCATAAACTTGGCCATGCTGCGTTTTCCGGAGGTACCCTCAAACTGAAAACTTAATTGTTTGCTTTGGTAGTAGCCGAACTCCAGAAACAAATCGCCGAGAACGTTCAGCAGCGTTTTGCCTTGCGACAGGTAGTATTCCGTCATTTCCGCAATTAAGGTGCAGGCATTGACCGCGTCCTTATCGCGTACGTAGGTTCCGCTGAGGTAGCCGCAGCTTTCCTCGAACCCGAAGATGAATTGTTCGATGCCGCCCAGACGTTCTGCTTTGCCGATGGCTTCGCCGATGTATTTGAAACCGGTCAGCACGTTTTTGACGTGCGCGCCGTATTTTTGTGCGATCCGGGTTGCCAGGTCCGAAGAGACGATGGTTTTTACGACAAGCGGATTGGGCGGCAGCATCTTTTGTTCTTGGAGGCTTGTCAGAATATAGTTCAACAGCAGTACGCCGACGTCATTCCCGCTGAGGTGCACCGGCCCGCGTTCGGTCATGACGACAACCCCCACCCGGTCGCAATCCGGGTCGGTGGCAAGCAGAACGTCGTAGTGCAATTCCTGCAGGGCCTGCACGCCCAAAGCCAGTGCTTCTTCCGTTTCCGGGTTCGGCTTGGGGCAGGTGGGGAAGGTCCCGTCCGGGGCGGATTGTTCTTTCACCACGTGCAGATAGCGCACGCCTTGCTGTTTCAATGCCTGCGGAACGAACCGGGCGCCTGTGCCGTTCAGGGGAGTGTATACGATTTTTACGTTTTGTAAACGGCGGAATTCCTGCGCTTCCACGTTCGCAAAGTAGGCGTCCAGAAAGCATTGGTCAAAGTAGTGCACGAGGTTTTGTTTCGCCGCTTCTTCCAGGGAAAGGGTGGGGATGTCGAAAGCGTCCAGGCGGGACGCAATGTCCTGCACGTCGTCCGCAATCGCTTCGGTGATCTGTCCGCCGTCCGCCTGATAAACTTTGTAGCCGTTGTATTCTTTCGGGTTGTGGCTGGCGGTAATCATCACGCCGGCATAACAACGCAGATGCCGCACGGCAAAACTCAGAACGGGGGTGGGCATCGGTTCGCCCGCCAGAAAGACTTTTAAGCCTGCCGCCGTCAGGACTTTTGCGGTTTCTTCGGCAAACGTTTTGGAGTGGAGGCGTGTGTCATAACATACGGCAATGCCCGTGGCGTTGTGCGCCGCGGCAAGGTGCGCCAAAGCCAGCGTATATTTGCGCACGGTATAAACGTTCAGTCGATTGGTTCCGACGCCCATTTTGCCGCGTAGCCCCGCCGTGCCGAAGGTCAGATCCGATTCGAATCGTTCCTTTAATTCCTCCGGAGAAAGGCTTTGCATTTCCCGCAGCAAATCGTCCGAAGCACATTTCTTCCAGAGTTGTATTTTTTCTTCTGTCGTCATAAAATTCCTCTACCGATAAAACAGTGAAAACAGTGTATCATTTTTTTTGTGTGCCGTCAATCGGCACGTTTCGTTCCGATGCGTGACGGGCTATTCGTCCGGCGGCAGGTCCTGCTCGCTTTGCGGGGCGAAAGCAGTCGTCAGCGCGGAAAGGATTTCCTTGTCGGAGGATAACAAAGCAAACGGATGCCTTGCAATTTCTGCCAGATCCGCACGGATCTGCACCGCATCTGCCCGGGTGAGGCGCTGCGGGGGATAGATATACTTTTCACGCGTGTCTGCCGTTTCTGTCATGCGGTCGTATGCGATAAGCGCGTCGCGCGTCTTGCGGGCGGCACACAGGGCGTGCGCCAATCGAAACTGCGTTTGCAGCAAATCGCCCGCAAATTCCGATTCGTCCATGCGGTCGCACAGAACACGGAGCACGTCTTCGTAGCAAAAAAGTACCTTCAGGTACGTCGTGCGTCTTTCGGGCGTCTGCAGTGTGGGCAAAAGAGCCTCACAGGCTTCTGCAAGAAGTTGCGCCTGAGCGGTTTCGCCGTGAAAATGGCGGTATTTGGCAAGTAAACTGCGTGCGGTCTGCATGAAAATCCCTCCCGCTACAGTATAGCGCACTTCCTTTCAAAAGTAAATCGCCTTGGAGGAAAGACACGTCCGGCCGGGGCAGCGGGGGAGGGGGAAATCGGTGGAATGGAGCGAAAAAGATACGCCGCTTGCGTTCGGAAGGCTTGTCCCGTCCGGGCTTGCGCAGGGAACGGCGGCCGGCGAGGGGAGCGGAGGGTCAGAACAAACGGCAGAACAGGCAAGCCAAAGAGGCGGATACCACTGCGCAAAACAGAGCAACGGGGATGGCCCACCCCAGTTTTTTTACTTTGGTTTCACTGAAATAGACGGCAGCAACGTAAAAAACCGTTTCCGTGCTGCCGCAAACCACGCTGGCGCACCGCCCCACGTAACTATCCGCCCCGTAGCGGGAAAGCAGTTCCTGCAAGGTGGCAAGTCCGGCGCTGCCGCTGAACGGCCGCACGACAACGAGCGTGCACAATTCGGGCGGAATGCCTAAAAAAGTCAACACGGGGGAAAGAATCTGCGAAAGAAAATCCGTTATACCGCTTTGTTCGCACAGCCGCAGCAACAGGAAAATAGCCACCAGGCAGGGAAGTACGCCTACGGCGGTGGGGACGGCTTGTTTTGCCCCGTCCACAAACGCATTGTAGGCGTTTTCTTTGCGGATGCAGCAGACGATCAAAAAAAACAGAACCGCAGCCGGCACGAGATAGACGTCCATTCTTAACCTCCCTGTCGCTTGCGATAAAGCAGCGTTACCAACCCCACGCCGAGAAGCGTTCCGCAAACGGTGGTGAGCAGGCTTGGCAGCAGAATCGACGCGGCGTTGCTGCTGCCTGCGGCGGTGCGCAGACTCAGTACCGTGGTGGGTAAAATCTGAATGCCGCCTGCGTTTACGACAAACAGCATCACCATGCCGCGCGTTGCAACGGAAGTCCCGTCCTGCATGCCGCGCATGGCAACGATTGCCGTCGGCGTGGCGGCATTTCCCACGCCCAGGAGGTTTGCCGCGATGTTCAGGCAAAGGGCCTGTTCGGTTTCCGGTGCGTAAACGCCGAACAGCCGCTTGGTCAGCGGGTGAAGAAGCTCGCCGAATTTTTTCACGAGGCCGGCCCGGTCGGCAAGGTTCAGAATGCCCAGCCAGACGCAATACGCCGCACAGAGAGAAACGGCAAGCTGCAACCCGTCCGTCGCGGCCGCGTTAAAAGCGGGTAAAATCGCCGACGGGTTGCGGATCAATAACAAAACGAGCGCCGTACCGCACGCAAGACACCAAACAACGTTCATAGGCCTCCCGGCAGAAAGAGTTTCTGCGAAATAAATTTACAAAACAGATAGAATACGCTATAATACTATAATATTGAATCGTAAGAGGGGTGCATTCCTATGACGACAAAAAATATCGAAAAGAAAAAATACTATATCACGACGCCGATTTACTATCCCAGCGGAAATTGGCACTTAGGGCATTGTTACACCACCGTCATTTGCGATGCACTGGCGCGGTTTAAGAGGATGGACGGCTACGACGTTTTCTTTTTGACGGGAACGGACGAGCACGGGCAAAAGATCGAGTTGCGCGCAAAGGAAAAAGGGGTGTCCCCAAAGAGTTTCGTGGACGGGCTGGTCGCCAGCATTCAGGAGTTGTGGAAACTGCTGGACGTGCGTTACGACAAATTCATTCGTACGACGGACGAGTATCACGAAAAAGCGGTGCAGAAAATCTTTACGCAGCTGTACGAGCAGGGGGATATCTACAAGTCGGAATACGAGGGATGGTACTGCAACCCTTGCGAATCTTACTGGACGGAAAGCCAACTGGTGGACGGAAAATGCCCGGATTGCGGCAGGGAAGTGGTGAGAGCCAAAGAGGAATGCTATTTTTTCCGCCTCAGCAAGTATCAGGATCGTCTCGTGCAGCTGTACGAGCAGAATCCGGAATTCCTGCAGCCGAAATCCAGGCTGAACGAAATGCTGAACAACTTTATCCGCCCCGGTCTGCAGGATCTGGCGGTTTCCCGTTCTACCTTTTCCTGGGGAATTCCCGTTCCGTTCGATCCGAAACACGTCATCTACGTCTGGATTGACGCTTTAACGAACTATATTACGGCACTCGGGTACGGCTCGGACGATACAACGCTGTACGATAAATTCTGGCCGGCGGATCTGCACATGGTAGGGAAAGAAATCGTACGATTCCACACCATCATCTGGCCGGCAATTCTGATGGCGCTCGGTCTGCCGCAGCCCAAGCAGGTGTTCGGGCATGGCTGGCTGCTGATCGGCAACGACAAAATGAGCAAATCCAAGGGGAACGTGGTGGATCCTTTCGTGTTGGTGAACCGCTACGGGCTGGACGCCGTGCGCTATTTCCTTTTGAGAGAAATTCCCTTCGGAAACGACGGCGTGTATACCAACGAAGCGCTGCTGAACCGCATCAATGCGGATCTGGCGAACAGTTTGGGCAACCTGGTGAGCCGAACGGCTGCCATGATTTTGCAAAATTTCGGAACGGTGCCCGCTCCGCACGAAGCGACGGACCTGGATCGGGAGTTGGAAGAACTGTGTTTAAGCACGCTGGAAAAAGTGCGTACGGATCTGGATGCGCTTTCTGCACCGGATGCTTTAGCGGATATTTTCAAAATCGTAAACCGCGCGAACAAATATATCGACGAAACTATGCCCTGGGCCTTGGCAAAGGATCCCGCGCAAAAGGATCGGTTGGCAACGGTACTGTACCATCTGGCAGAAAGCATCCGTTTCGTGGCCGTGTTGCTGAAGCCGTTTTTGGAGAATACGTCCCAAAAGATTTTCGACGTGTTCGGATTGGGAGAAGTCCCGCAGAATTTTGATTCGCTTGCCGTGTTCGGCGGTTTGCCGGCAGGCAGCGTTGTGACGAAAGGTGCCGGTTTATTCCCCCGTATCGACGTAAAAAAAGAGTTGAAAGAGTTGGATCTTTTGCAGGAAGCACAGCAAAAGGCGCAGGCAGCGCCCCTCGCCGCGACCCCGCAAAAGGAAGAGCCGATCCCGGCGGAAGAAATTACAATCGACGAATTCGAACGGGTGAAACTTTGCACCGCCAAGGTGTTGGATTGCGTAAAAGTGCCCAAAAGCAGCAAGCTGCTGCAATTGACGTTGGAAGTCGGGGAGGAAACCCGCACGGTGGTCAGCGGCATTGCCAAAAGTTACGAACCGGAATACCTCATCGGAAAAACGGTAGTGATTGTGAAAAACCTGAAGCCGGCAAAACTGATGGGAATCGAAAGCCGCGGTATGGTGCTCTGCGGAGAAGAGGACGGGAAAATCATTTTCGTAACGCCGGAAAAAGAAATGAAGCACAGCGGCAGCGAAATCCGATGATCGATACGCATACTCATCTGGACGACGAACGGTTTCCCGATCGGGAAGAAATCATTGCCGCACTGCCACAAAACGGCGTGGAGTTCGTCATCAACAATTCTTGTAATTTTTCTACCATGCACAGCGGTCTGCGCCTGGCGAAGGAGCACCGCAGAGTTTTTTGCACGGTAGGTTGCCACCCGGAGGATGCCGCCGCGTTTGACGATGCGTTTGCGGCGGAAATGGTGCGCCTTGCGGCAGAAAAGAAGGTTCTTGCCGTGGGCGAAATCGGGCTGGATTATCACTACGAGCCGTTTGAGAAAACCGTGCAGCAGAAAGCGTTCGTATGGCAGTTGCATCTGGCGCATGAACTGCATTTACCCGTGAATATTCATTTGCGGGACGCCTATGGAGATATGGCAGACGTTTTAACGGCGAATCGAACCCTGCTTGCGGACGGTGGCGTGATGCATTGCTATGCAGGGAGCGTGGAGTATGCACGGCGCATGCTGGATCTCGGCTTTTCGTTTGCGTTCGGCGGGGTGATTACGTTTCCCAATGCCAGAAAGGAAGAGGTCGTGCGGTTTCTCCCCGCGGATCGGATCTTGACCGAAACGGACGGGCCGTATCTTGCGCCTGTCCCCGTGCGCGGCAGCGTAAACGTTCCGCAAAACGTGCGGTACGTGCTTGCCGCAATGGCACGCATGCGCGGAACGTCCGCGGAACAATTGGAAGCGCAAATACGGGAAAACGTATTTCGGCTTTACCCGAAACTGCAGCCTTATCGGGAAGAATTGCGGCTGTAGAGAGGAAGGAAAAGGATGGATACTTACGTTTATTATGCCTACGGCAATCAACTTTATCTGAATTTGACCAACCGTTGCTGTAATCGTTGCGATTTTTGCATTCGTCAGGGGCGCGAAGGGTTGGAAGGCCATCGGCTGTGGATCGAACAGGAGCCGGATTTTTACGCCGTGAAGGCGCAACTCCCCAAAAATCTGGAACAATACAAAGAAATCGTGATCTGCGGGTTCGGCGAACCGACGTATAATCTGGATACGCTGGTAAAAATCGGCAGATTTCTGAAAGTGTTGGGGCATGACGTTCGTCTGAATACGAACGGAATGGGGAATCTGATTCACGGACGGGACATTACGGACGATCTCCTCGGTGCGGTGGATACCGTCAGCATCAGTCTGAATGCCTCCAATGCGGAAAAGTATCAGGAAATCTGCCATTGCGTTTACGGAAAGGAAGGGTACGAAAGCATGCTGCGGTTTGCCGCACTTTGCAAAGAAAAGTGTTACAACGTGGTGTTGAGCGTGGTGGACAGCATCGGCGAAGACGAAATTCAGAAGTGCCGCACGCTTTGCAAAACGATGGATTTGCCCTTGCGCGTGCGCCCGTGGGAAAAGTAGATGGCGGACGCAAAGAAAATTCTGAAACAAAACGAATTTCGTTTTCAAAAACAATACGGGCAGAACTTCTTGTTCGATACCGCGCTTCTGGAGGAAATCGTCACGGCGGCGGGAGTCACCGGAGAGGATACGGTGCTGGAAATCGGCGCAGGCGCGGGAACGCTTACGGCACAATTGGCAAAACACGCCAAACGCGTTCTTTCGTTTGAAATAGACGAATCCCTTCGTCCGGTGCTGGCCAAAAGTCTGGAAGAGTTTTCCAACACGGAAGTGCGCTTCGGCGATTTTATGCAGGCGGATTTAGTGTCGCTGGAAGAGGAATTGGGACCGTATAAGGTGGTTGCCAACCTGCCGTATTACATCACGACGCCGGTTTTGCTGCGCTTTCTGGAACAGGCACACCGTGCGCTGTCTTTAACGGTGATGGTGCAAAAAGAGGTGGCGGATCGTCTGACGGCCGCACCTTCCTGTAAAGATTACGGCGCCGTAACGGTTGCCGTGCAGTACGCCGCAAAAGTAAAGCAGTTAAAGTACGTCCCGCGGGAGGCATTCACGCCCGCCCCGAACGTGGATAGTGCCGTGGTGCAAATCGAGTTCTGCGGGGAGCCGATGCCTCCTAAAATGCGAAAAACGGTGAAAGCGGCTTTTGCGATGCGCAGAAAAACTTTGGTGAACAACCTGATGCATTCTTGTTCCCTCTCGAGGGAACAGGCAGAAGGGCTTTGCGCCGCTTTGCAATTGCCCGTTGGGGTAAGAGGGGAAAACCTTACGACAGAGCAGTTCCGGGCCCTGTCCGAACTGCTGCCGGAGTAGCAAAGTTTTTCTTTTTTCGGGAGAGTTGCGGAACAAACGCATTTTTCAGGGAACGAAAGCGCGCGGCGTTCGGTTTTGAGAAGACGAGAACAAGAAAATAAACGATAAAATAATTGACGGCGGGTTTCTTGCGGGAAAGAGCACCCGCTGTTTTTTTAGCGGACACAATGTCGCAAAAAGCACCGCAAGCCGCAAAGAACGGCAGAAGGCAACCGTTTTCGTAACGAAAGAAAACGTCGGCAGCGGGGCGCACAAAAAGCGGAAGGGGAAAAGCCGGGGACCCCTTTCTTCTTTTGCTTTTCGGCGGGGCTTGCCGGAAAAATCCCCATGGTTATTTCCGTGTGGCATACTTTCCGGTGCGGATTCATATATACCTATATATAATGTGAAGCACGCTCGCGTTTCGAAAAAACAAAAAAGCCGAAAAATCGTCAGAATAAGCGCCGGAAGAGGCCGCTTTTTTTCGTATCGTAAAAGAGGGGATTTTATGGGGTATGTCAAAAAGGTACTGATTTTTGAGGAGCTTGCACGAGGCTATGCAACGGGAGGAAAAACACTTTCCGGGGTGCTTCGGGCGGAAAGTTTCGGGCAGGAGGGAACCGCCAAACTGTATCTGACGAATTGTGCGTTTCCGAAGGAGCCGAAAGTACAGGGGCTGTTTCGCTGCGGATCTTTCGAAAAAAGGTTTCCGCTGGAGGCAACACAGAATTTTTCGTTCGGCATCGGAGATGCGGATTTATCGCAGGGGGCGGAGTGCCTGCTGGTTCTGCCGACGGGGCAAACGTATCTGCCCCTGGCCTATGCGACGAGCCGCAAAACGGGGGACCCCTCGGTTTTACTGGCCCGATTCGGAAAACGCACCGTTGCACCCCAAAAAATCCTGACGGAGGAGCAAAGGGAACCTTTGTACGATGACCTTGCCGTTTACGATACCTTTCTGGAGCAGACGGAGGATTATTACGCACCGGAAGAAACGCAAAAGCCGGCACCGCCGAAACGGCTGCCGCGCGGAGCGTATTATTACCGGGTGCAGGCGGCATTGGAAGCGCTGTTCCGTACTTATCTGCCTTACGAACCGCTGATGCGGCGTTTCGATTCGTCGAAATGGGTAAAAATAGCGGAGTCGTCGGCAGAGGGGTTTTGTGTCGTCGGTTTGATTTCGGAAGAAAACGTGCCGAGATACCTGTGCTACGGCGTGCCGGCACGTCTGCCGAAGCCGTTTTTTGCGGCCGAGGCGGATCGGATCTGTTTTTTGTTTCAGGATGCCATCACGGGAGAGGCCGTGTTGCAGCCGGAGTTGGAGAAGAAAAACGGCTTTGGATGAGGCCGTTTTTCTTTTTTTTGCCGGAAAACGCCCGGATAGAGCGCTATAGGAAAAATTACTTTTCTTTTTTATTGCTTTTTCGCTTGTTTTGTTCTATAATAGGCTATGTAACTTTGTAATTCTGAAGGAGTCTAAATACAATGGCAAAGAAAACAGTTTTGGCAGTTCTCCTTGCACTGGTCCTGACACTCACTTTTGTGGCATGTACCGGCAATGACTATGCATTTGAAGCGTTGAAAGATAATCCGCAAGCGTCGGACGCCGTTCTGGGCGGGCAGGGCATTGCGATGCAAAAAGGGGAATATACCTATTTTGTCAACGGCACAACGAGTTATTCCGGTGAGAATAAGTTCGGCAGTGTGGTAAAGGGTGGTATTGCCCGCATCAAAACTGCGGCCATCGGCACGGAAGACGCAAAGGTGGAAATCGTCGTGCCGAAAATCATTTATTCTGCGGATGCGTCCAGCTACGGGTTCGCAATGTTCGGCGACAAAATCTACTACGCTTCTCCCAGCGTCAACGTGGATAAAAACGGTTATACGCAATCGTCCCACCTGGATTTCTGGCAGGTGAATCTGGACGGTACGGGCACCGTAAAACTCTTTACGCTCGAAAGCAATTCCGTTGCGTTTGCGTGGATGCAGTCTGCGGAAGGCAAAGTGAGTTTGCATTACGTGGAAGGGTCTTCTCTGAAGGTTTACGACGTGGCGAAAAACGAAACGACGGAAATTTCCAAACAGGTTTCGTCTTATGCGTACGACAAAGCAAACGGGGCAACCTACTTTGCGGAAACCGTGGTAGGCAAGGACTTCCAGGGGAACGACGTCACCCGTAACTTCAACGTACTGAAAAAGGCAGATGCGGCAGGGACCGTCAGTGTGCTGTTGCGCGGCGCGGCAGAAGATGCGGATCAATCCGTATACGGCGACGTGTACAGCGTGGTAAGAGCACAAAATAAAAACGTGTACTTTACGCTCTCCAACTCGGCAACCCTGGCCGGCGGCACCTATGTGCTGAAAGACGGCGAAACCGCGGCTCAAAAACTTGCGGAGACGGCGATTTCTTCTTTCCTGCCTTATGGGGACGGCATTGTATACTACGACAGCACTTCCGGATGCGTCACCGTGCTGAGTCAAGGCGCGGCAGGCCAGCAATTGCGTCAGGTAACCGTTCCGGAGGGGAGTTCCGTCACATTCTCGGCGATTGTGGGCGACGTTTTGTACTACGTCTACAGCAATGCGATGTATACGGCGGATCTCACGGTAACGCGCACGGCTTCCGTCAAGATTACCGAAGGTAATCTTTCCGCAAGCACCGCAACGCCCGTATTGCTCGACGGAAAGGTTTACTACTTTAACAGCACGAGCTCGCCGAGCGGCTATCTGTACGTTGCGGAGAAGGACGGGAAGAAAATAAAAGAAACCCGCATTGCTTTGCTGACGGAAGAGGATGCAAAGGCGGAAGAGGAAAGCAAGTAGAAACAGACGATCGGTCGGGTCATCGTTTCGACAAATTATTTTGTGCGGGCGGTTACAAAATCGTCCGCACTTTTGATAGGAGGATATTATGTCGCCATTGATTATTGCTTTAGCGTCGCTTGCGGCACTTCTGGTGCTCTTGCTGATTTGCGGTTACCTGAAAGCTCCGCCGGATACGGCGTACATTATTTCCGGCCCGTTTAAGAAAAGAATCCTCGTCGGCAAGGCCGGCTGGAGAATGCCTTTTTTCGAAAGGGTGGATAAAATTTCCCTGCGCGTTATGCAGGTAGACGTCAAAACGAGCGAAGCCGTGCCGACGAACGAGTTTATCAACGTCAACGTGGACGGCGTTGCAAACGTTAAGGTCTCGTCCAATCCGGAATTGCTGAGCCGTGCGGCAGAAGCGTTGCTCGGAAAAAATCAAAACGAATTGATCAGCCTCGTCACGCAGGTGCTGGAAGGGAACATGCGTGAAATCGTCGGGTCCGTCGGCCTGAAAGAAATGGTTCAGGATCGGCAGGGCGTGGCCAAAAAGATTACCGAAAACGTCGTGCCGGATATGGAAAAACTCGGCATTGAAGTGGTGAACTTTAATATTCAGAACTTCAAGGACAATGCCGGCACCATCGAAAACATGGGGATCGACAACGTCGAGCAGATTCGGAAAAACGCACAAATTGCAAAAGCAAACGCACAAAGAGACATTGCAATCGCCACTTCGCACGCACAGGAAGAGGCCAATGCCGTGAAGGTAGAGGCAGAAAAGAAAATTGCGGAACAAAACACCGCACTTTCCGTGCAGCAGGCAGAATTGAAGGTAAAAGCAGATACCAAGAAAGCGGATGCAGACGCAGCCTATTCTATTCAACAAGAAAACCAGCGTAAAACCATCGAAATCACCCGTGCGGAAGCGGATATTGCCAAGAAGCAGAAAGAAACGGAATTGGCCGAGCGCGAAATCGCTTTGAAAGAGAAGCAACTGGATGCGGAAATCCGGAAACAGGCCGATGCAATGAATTATAAAATTGCAAAAGAGGCAGAGGCGGAAATGATTAAACGCCAGCGCAATGCCGAGGCGGAGAGATTCGCCAAAGAGCAGGACGCGCTCGCCCGTAAGTATCAGGCGCTGAGAGAGGCAGAGGCAAGAAAGGCCGAAGCGGAAGCGTTGCGCTACTCTATGGAGCAGGAAGCCGAAGGAATTCGTGCCAAAGGCCTTGCCGAAGCGGAGGCCATCGAAAAGAAGGCGGAAGCCCAAAAGAAGATGGGAGAAGCGTCCGTGCTGGAGATGTACCTTGCCGCTTTACCGGAAGTTGTGAAAAACGCCGCAGAACCGCTCGCCAAGACGGATAAGATCGTGATGTACGGGGACGGAAACGCAACCAAAGTCGTGAAAGACGTCATGCTGAGTGCGGGGCAGATTATGGACGGCGTAAGAGAGTCCACCGGAATCGATATCAACGCGCTGATCAGCGGCGCGATCGGCGGTAAAATCGCGGCTTCGCAGGAAGAACCGAAAAAGGAATAACGCATAAGGAGCAAAAAGCGTCGCTTTGCGGCGCTTTTTACAAAAAGAGAAATGCAAAAAAAATATGAAACGATAGAAATGACGCAGGAGGAATATGAAGCACATCAGATTCGTGTGCGTCGCACCCTAAAAAAGGCGATTGCCGTTTTTGTCGTCCTGGGGATTGCCGTGTTGTTGGTGCTGACTTTCTGGCAGCCGAAGCAGGGCGTCAAAAACGTGACACTGGAAGTTCGCACCGCCGACGGGACGGAAGTATTCCGGTATCAAACGACCGGGAAGGATTTTGAGCGTTTGCTGCTGGAGCAGGCCACACCGGAAGGAACGACATTGACGGACGGGGTTGTTTATCGCCTGCAACTGGGTGAAAAAACTTTTTCTTCCGCTGCGGGGGCAAAAGGGTACGTTTCCACTCTTGCGGAGGGTGTCAGCGTCACGGCACAGAACGGTGCGGTTTGTTTCCGCACGGAAACGCTCGCCGCGTGCCCTCTGACGGACGGAATGACGATTGTCCTGATTTTCGAATCGGTTTAGAGCGCAAACGGCTTTTTGGTTTGTGTGGGAAGGCAGAGTGCCCGAAGAGAACGTTTCGGTTCCGTTTCGGAGAAAAGAAAGTTATAAGAAAAAAAGGTGTAGCTTTGCTACACCTTTTTGTTTTGAAACAACGTTTCGGTTATCGGGCGAGGTAGGCAATGGCTTCGCAGGCTTGCTGCAGGGAAGCTTTGTCGCAAACCTTAATCCACGCTTCGTGACCGGCTGCGCTTGCCGCCGTTACGTTTTTATAGTAAAAGTGGCACACGAAGGCATCGGCCTGGCCGTATACGGTGAAGAGACTGGTGTCTTTGTAGTCTACCACAAGGTTCCATGCCCCGAAAAATTCATCGTAAATCCAGTTTGCGTGCACGTCTTTCATGCCGCCTACAGTTTTGACGGCAAACAGAAAGAGATCGCTGCAAAGCGGCGCCAGTTTTTCGCCGAGGGCTGCTTCCAGGTTCATTCTGGTCGGTTGATTGTTTTTGTCGTTGATTGCGAATACAGACATCATAGTGTCCTCCCGTAATAAGATTGATTAACCTGATTATAACAGAGAGAAGGGGTTTCGTCAATATACAGGGGAGAAAGAAAGCGGACAACAGAAAGAAAAAAGAGGGAACGGGGTAGGGGCGAGCCGCCTCTTTTGGGGAAGCGACAAAAAGTTGCGGGGGACCTGCCGGTACGGCACAGAGGGGGGAGAAAGAAGCGGGAAAAAATAGGGAAAAATATTTTAAGAAAACAGTTGACACGAGGAGGAGGTGGTGGTAATATATAAAGGCTGTCGGCAAGGACAGCGCGCCGCAGTGGCGGCGGTACAGCACATTGACAAC
>CAKPYT010000014.1 GCA_934203075.1 uncultured Clostridia bacterium
GCACGGGCGGCTGCATCATCGGCTGCATTGCTCCCGGCTGAGGAACGGCCTCGGGCGTCGGCAACTGGTTGTAGTTCTGCTGTGCCATCGTCACCCCGCTGCGATAATCGTAGCGGCAGTTCGGGCAAAACATGCTGTCCGCCGGGATTGCCGTAGAGCATTGCGGGCAGTACTTCGTTGCCTGCGCTTTGACCAGTTTATTCCCGCAGCGCTTGCAGAAATTGGCTTCGCTGATGTTCACCGTGTTGCATTTCGGGCAAACGACGGGCTCTTGCGGAGCCTTCAACTGATTGCCGCATTGATAGCAAAACCTTGCCATCAGCGGGTTGGCAGTTCCACATTTATTACAAATGTTATAATTGTTGTTTCCCATGCTTTTCTCCTTGAAATGCCTTTTATTGTTTCTTTTGCCCGCAGTTTACGCAAAACAGAGCATCCGCCGTGTTTTGTTGCCCGCAAGAGCAAGTCCATCCGGAAAGGGGCTGTGCGTTTGCCTCCTCCGGCACTTCTGCGGCTGCCGCCGCATCAAACGGAAATTGACAATTCGTACAATAACTTGCGTTGAAATTGTTCTCCGCACCGCACACAAAGCAATACTTCTTCGGTGTTTCCACCTCTAAAATCGAGCCGCAATGTTCGCAATACAATTCCCCCACTTTGTTCAGCGCCCTGCAGTTGGGACAAATCACCTGTGCGTCCTCTTCGGATCCGTTTTCCAGCACGGCCTGAACCATGCGTACATCCGGAAGCGACTCCTTTTCCAGAAACGATACTTCATAATCCGCCTTGACGGATTTGGATAGATCCGCAAAACAATAGGTGCAATACTGAGCCTCCGCATCGTTCACGTGCCCGCAATTGATACAAACCGCCTTTTTCACGCGGCTGCTGCTGTTGTACTCCGTCACGTCTTTCCCGCAGGAGGTGCAATAGACCGTATCCACCGAAATCGGGCTATGACAAAACGGACATTCCGTCATGTCGCTTTCCGCCGCGTCTGCCGAAAGAACCTGCTTGCCATCGCCGAGCGGAGCCCCGCACTGCATGCAAAACACGTTGGATTCCTCATTGGCTTCCCCGCATTCGGGGCAGATTTTTTCTGCCACCTCATACAAATCGGTCGAACCGCACTGGAAGCAGAAAACCGTATTCGATTTATTCAGTTCGCCGCAATTTCTACACTTCTTCATTTTGGCCCCTTCTGGTTCTCGGCTCTATTGTAGTATTTTTACTTTACTTTGTCAATCGACAAACAGGCACGCTATTTGTTGAAACTATCCTTCAGTCCGACGATACGATTTACGACCATTTCTTCCTGGGTGGAATCGCGGTCCACCACGTAGTAGCCGATGCGGGTAAACTGAAATCGGTCTCCCGCCTGTGCGGTTTTCAGATACTTTTCCGCAAGGGCGGTTTTTACCGTGAGACTGTGCGTGTTGAACCGATCCAGGAAGTTATCCGCCTCGATCGTGTCATCCAGCAGTTTCTCAAACTCCCTCACCGTGATGCGATCGCAATTGGAGGCATCCACCCATTGAATCACCCCTTTCACCTTCATGCCGCTGGTGTCGCTTCCGGATTTGCTGTTTTCTACCACGCTGCATTTCAGATAATCCACGGTGCCGTCTGCCTTTTTCACGACCTCGTCGCAATGGATGATATACGCGCCCTTCAAACGCACGAATCCTTCCGGCTTCAGGCGATGATACTTCGGGGGCGGATCCAGCGAAAAATCGCTGCCGTCAATATATAGCGTATTCGAGAAGGTCACGTCGTGATGCGTTTTTTCTTCTTCGTTCGGGTTATTTTCCAACGAAAGCACTTCCCCGCCTTCGTAGTTGGTCAGAAGGACTTTAACGGGATCGAACACCACGTTCACGCGCGTGGTCGTGCGGTTTAACTGATCGCGCACACAGCTTTCCAGATAACTCATTTCTACTTCGCTGTTTGCTTTTGCCACGCCGATTCTTTCGCAAAAATCACGAATGGCTTCCGCCGGGAACCCTTTCCGACGAATGCCGCACAACGTCGGCAAACGGGGATCGTCCCACCCCATCACTTTCTTTTGATCCACCAGCGCTTTCAAAAAACGTTTGGACATCACCGCATCCGTCACGTTCAGCCGCGCAAACTCGATCTGCTGCGGGCGCGGCTGCGGAAATTCGCACTCTGCCACGACCCAATCGTACAAAGGACGGTGATCCTCGAACTCCAACGTGCAGATGGAATGCGTAATCCCCTCGATGGCATCTTCCAGCGGGTGTGCAAAGTCGTACATCGGGTAGATGCACCAGCGATCCCCCGTGTTGTGATGCGTAGCGTGCACGATGCGATAAATTACCGGATCCCGCATATTCAGGTTCGGGCTCGCCATATCGATTTTGGCACGCAATACCTTTGCCCCGTCGGCAAATTCGCCTGCCCGCATGCGGCGGAACAAATCCAGGTTTTCTTCCACGCTCCGTTCCCGATCCTTGCAGTTGAGCCCCGGTTCCGTCAACGTTCCGCGCGTCTGACGAATTTCTTCGGCCGACAAATCGCAAACGTAAGCCTTGCCCTTTCGAATCAACAACTCGGCGCATTCGTACATACGATCGAAATAGTCGCTGGCAAACAGGAGTTTATCCCAACGGAAACCCAGCCACTCGATATCCTGCTTGATGCTCTCTACGTATTCTTCGTCTTCCTTTACGGGGTTCGTATCGTCAAAACGCAGGTTGCATTTGCCGTGATACTTCTCCGCAATGCCGAAGTTCAGGCACAAACTTTTGGCGTGCCCCAAATGCAGATAGCCGTTCGGTTCCGGCGGAAACCTGGTTTGAATTTCCGTCACTTTTCCGCTTGCCAAATCCGTATTGATGATATCTTCAATAAAATTACTGCTTTCTGTTTTCTCCGTCATATTCCGGTTCCTCTATTCTTCTTCCTCTTCGGGCGCATCCTCCGGTGCGGGGATGTTGTTCATCATGTCTTCCATCTCTTTTTGCTCCTGCGGCAAAATTTCTTTTGCGCGCTGCATTTTTTGTGCCTGCAGTGCCTCGTGCTGTCTGGTGATGCTTGCCCGGTAAGAAGCGTCGTCGCTATCCACAAACCGCACGATGTTTCCCATAAACTTCAACGGAATGTCCACATCCGATTGACCGTTACGGTTTTTTGCAATCGTCAGGAGAATATCTTTTGCTCCGCTTTCCTGATCTTCCTCCATCTGCTGCTTCGAAAGAAACAACACGATATCGGCATCCTGCTCAATTGCCCCGGATTCTCTCAGGTCGCTCAACTGCGGACGTTTATCTTTTCGGTTTTCTTTTTCGATGGAACGGCTTAATTGGCTCAGTGCCAGAATCGGCACGCCCAGTTCCTTTGCCGCAATCTTCAGATTACGCGTAATATCTGCCACTTCCTGCTGACGGTTGCTGTCTCTGCTTCTGCGGTCGCTGTCCATCAACTGAATATAGTCGATCATCACAAAATCCAGTCCGTAGCGGCTTTTCAGGCGGCGACACTTGCTGACGATTTGCTGTACCGTCGTCATGGAAGTATCGTCCACAAAAATCTTGGCCTGACTCAACACGTCGTTTGCTTTCCAAAGATCCGTCCAATCCTTCGCTTTCAGCGTGCCGTTTAACGCGTTCGTCATACTGACACGCGCCAGCGAACACAGCATTCTCTGCGCAATTTCCGCCTTCGGCATTTCCAAAGAAAACACGGCGCAGGTCAGCCCGTTTTTGACGGCGGCATTCTCCACGATGTTCATCCCGAGAGACGTTTTTCCGCAGGCAGGCCGGGCAGCCAATACCACGAGGTTTCCCTTCTGAAACCCGTTTGTCACTTCGTCCAGGTCGTGCAGGCCGCTCAGAACGCCCTTCATCTCTTCACTGTTCTTGTGAATCTGGTCCAGTTTCGCCATTACGTCGCCGACGCTTTCTTTCAGGTTGGTTAACTCGCCCTGTTCGCCCTGCACGCCGATATCGAAAATCGTCTTTTCCGCCGTTGCCAGCATGCGGCTGCGATCGTCGGCGGAGTAACTCTGTTCGATAATATCGTTGCAGCCGTGAATCAACTGGCGCATGGTAGAATCGCGCAGAACAATGTTCAGGTAGTGCTTAAAGTTTGCGGAACTCGGCACCGTATTATTCAGCGTGGACAGATACGCAATTCCTCCGATGAGGGACATGTTTCCGGATCGCTCGATCTCGTCCGCCACGGTAACGAAATCCACCGGGCGTCCGCTGCCGGCCACGTTTTGCATGGAGTTGAAAATCGTCTGATGCGTCGGAGTGTAAAAATCCTCCCGACGCAGCTGCGAAATAATCTCCGGCGCGATTTCCGAATCGATCAGAATGCACCCGAGCAGACTTTGCTCCGCCTCCTGGTTGTGAGGCAGGGTTCTCGCCGCTATCTTTTTCTTTTCCGCCATGATTCACCTCTTTCCGATTGCTTTGCAAACAGAGTCATTTTTTCTTTATCTAGTAGTATAACAAAAAACGGATGTTTTTTCAACCTCTGATACGATTTTCTCCTCTATTTTTCTCAAATCGATTAAAAAAAGGGGGTGCTCCGCGCACCCCCGAAAAAAGAAGAATTCTACGCCAGCGGCGCAGCAGATAAATAAAGCGTCGAAGTTGTTTCGTCCACCTTGCAATACCAGCCGCCGCACGTCGACGGGCTCGCCGCCGGAACGGCAGAAAGATACCCGGCGTCGTTCGTCAACTCGCTGACTTTGGTTTTTTGCGCCGCTTCCGCTACCTTTCCGCCGGAAACGCACAGCAAAGCCCCCTCCGACAGATCGGAGACTGCCGTTTGCGCAGAGAGTACGTTCGGCCCGGGCTCCCCCGTTTCGCCTTTGGCACCGGTGTCCCCCTTGTCTCCTTTTTCTCCGCGGTCGCCTTTCAGATTCCGCGGGGAGGGATTCTCCAGATTGCCGTCGTTTGACCAGGAAAGAACACCGCTCTCGTCCACGTTCGGCAAAAACGTAGCACCGTTTTTGCCGTTTGCCCCGGCTGCGCCTTGCTC
The DNA here is from genome assembly GCA_934203075.1 of uncultured Clostridia bacterium. GTDB lineage: Bacteria > Bacillota > Clostridia > Christensenellales > CAG-314 > CAKPYT01. Next base: position 5,014 of record CAKPYT010000014.1, read on the forward strand.
TCCCTTTTCACCGGGACTGCCCGGCTCTCCCTTGTCGCCCTTGGCTCCTTTCAGGTTCACGGGGGCAGGGTTTGCACGGTTTCCGTCGTTCGTCCACGAAAGAGTCCCGTCCTCCCCCACCTGCGGAGTATACGTCACACCGTCCTGCCCGGCAGCGCCCGGATTCCCTTTGACGCCGTTTGCCGAAATTCCCGTATCCGTACCGTCCACCCACCAGTGCAGATTTTCTCCGATCCGAGGGGTCGATCCGGCGGCTCCTTTTTCTCCCTGAGCGCCCGTTTCGCCGCGGTCGCCCTTCTCTCCTTTCAGGTTTACCGACGCGGGGTTTTCCAGCCCGCCTTCGTTACTCCACGAAAGAACGCCGGCTTCGCTGACGGTCGGCACGTAAACGGGGCCGGCTTCGCCTTTCTCTCCGCGATCGCCCTTTTCACCCTTCTCGCCGCGCGTTCCTTTCAAATTTACGGCCACAGGGTTTGCGAGCCCGCGGTCGTTCGTCCAGGAGAGGGTTCCGTCTTCCCCCACCTGCGGCAAAAACGTGGCGCCGCTGTTCCCGTCCGCACCGGGCGTCCCCGCTTCCCCGCGAGACGGCAAATGTGTATCCTCCCCGTTGATCCACCAGGTTCCGTTCGTTCCGATTTGCGGCGTAGCCCCGTCAAAAAGACCGTTCTCCTTTTGCTGCAGCAGCGTTTGCGCAACGTTTTGGGCAGCGTCCCCCTTGGCGGCTGCCTGCGCTGCGGCATCCGTTGCCTGCTGCAGTGCTTTTTCGGCCTGCGCAAGGAAATCCGCCGATTGATACGTTGCCGTCGTGCCGTTGATGGACCGATTCACCGGGAACGACGCCGAATTGCTTTTTACGGATTTGAACAGAATGCGTTGATCCTGCGGGTCGTAAGCCGAAATTTGAGCATACACCCTGCCGGATCGTTTCAGAATACTGTTTTCAAAATCGTAACTGATTTTTTGATTCGCCACCGGCAATTGCGGCGTGAGAAATTTCTTTCCGTCCGGGCAATAGAACTCCAGATAAAACCGATACGATTCCCACCCTTGCGGAATCGAAATCTGAATGGTTGTACTGAGATTCTCTCCTTCGTTAATTTCCGGAATTTGATCGAAAACGAGCAATTTATCCGTTCCTAAAGTTGCCTGTAAAACGTTGATACCCATAAACTCCATCCTTTGTTCCAAACGCGTCCGTAAAAATTATACAATAGGATCTTTCGTTTCCAACGCTTTACTGCCGCAAAATCCAAAAAGATCTCTCTCCTCCGCTCTGGATTTTCTCCTCCGCGGTTGCCGTCGCGGCCCGGCCTTTCTTTTACGCCCCTCCCGTTCCCGGTGCTTTTGCGGGAAGAATTCGCTTTTTCTTCGGCTTGCTTTTGTTTGCCTCCAAAACACAAAAAACGTCGGAACTGAAATTCTCCGGAAGCCCCCCCTTTTACGCAAACAAAAAAAAGCGAACTCCGCACGGGAAATTCGCTTTTTCTTTTTCCTTTTCAAATTCAAAATCAGCCGCTTTTCGTGAACAAAAAACCGTCCTCGGCGCCCGCCGTTCCTTATTCGTCGTAACCGTTCGGGTTCTGACTTTGCCAACGCCACGTATCGCGGCACATTTCTTCCAGGCTGAACTCGCTTTGCCAGCCGAGTTCTTTTTTGGCTTTTGTCGGGTCGGCATAGTATTCTGCCACGTCACCGCTTCTGCGGGGCACAAACCGATAGGGTATCTTTCTGCCGCTGGCCTTTTCGAAGGCAGAGACAACGTCCAACACGCTGTAGCCGACACCGGTACCGAGGTTGCAGATGAACACCCCGCTTTGCGCCGCCAGTTTTTGCAGTGCGCACACGTGCCCGCGCGCCAGGTCCACCACGTGGATATAATCCCGTACGCCGGTGCCGTCCTTTGTGGGATAATCGTTTCCGAAAACGTTCAATTGCGGAAGTTTCCCCACGGCGACCTGTGCCACGTACGGCAGCAGATTGTTGGGAATTCCGTTCGGATCCTCTCCGATCCAGCCGCTTTCGTGGGCGCCGATGGGGTTAAAATACCGCAGCAGCGCTACGGAAAGAGCGGGATCCGCAACGGAAGCGTCCGTCAACAATAATTCGTTGATATATTTGGTGTTGCCGTACGGATTCGTCGGGTGCAATGCCGCCGTTTCCGGAATGGGCACGCTCTCCGGCTCTCCGTATACCGTAGCGGAACTGCTGAACACGATTCGCTTTACGCCGTGTTTTTGCATGCATCTTAACAGCACCACGGTGCTTCCCACGTTGTTGCGATAATACTTTACGGGGTTCGCCACGCTTTCGCCCACCGCTTTATAGCCTGCAAAATGAATCACGTCCGTAATTTCTTCCCGTTCGAAGACTTCGTTCAGGGCCGCTTCGTCGCAAACGTCCACCCGATAGAACGGAAGATCCCTCCCGCAGATTTTTGCCAAACGGTGCAAAACTTCCGGCTTGGAATTTGAAAAATTATCCACAATCACCGGCTGATATCCGGCTTTTTCCAGCTCAACCACGGTATGGCTGCCGATATATCCGGCGCCGCCCGTTACCAAAACTTTTCCCATATCACTCCTTTTCGAGAGCGGCAAGATAGGCCCTCATTTGTTCCCCGTACTTTTCGCTGCGAAGCATTGCTTCCACGTTTGCACGCACAAACCCGAACTTGTCCCCCAGGTCATAGCGCGTCCCTTCAAAATCGTAGGCGTAAATGCCCTTTTCCGCCGCCTGCAGTTTTAGTGCATCCGTAAACTGCTTTTCCCCATTGGCCGCAACGGAAATTCTTTCCAGATACCCGTAGAAATCTCCGCTGATGACATATCGTCCCAACGCCGCGACAAAACTGGGCGCCGCCTCAACCGAAGGTTTTTCTACAATGCTATCGATCCGATACGTTCTTCCGTTTCTTTCCAGAATATTCACCGCGCCGTATTTGCTGATTTCCTGCGGGGCAACCGTCTGCACCCCGATGACCGTCTGCTGCACCTCTTCGAAACACTCCACCAATTGCCGCGTCACCGTTTTGTTCCCTTTCGGCGTGTACATCACGTCGTCGCCGTTCAGGACCACAATCGGCTCGCCTGCGGCAAACTCTTTGGAAAGCAGCACCGCATCTGCCGAGCCGGTCGCTTTTTTTTGCGAAACGGCACAGAACTTTGCCAAATGCTCCAATGCGTGCAGTTTTTCGATTTCCGCATCCTTATGACGCTCGTGCAAAAAAGCGTCCCACGCTTCGTCCGGGGCAAAATGCTGCATCAGCGCATGTTTTTCCGGGCTGTCCACAATCAGAATCTCGCGAATCCCCGCCTCTACGGCTTCTTCGGCGATGAGTTGAATGGACGGGGTATCGATGACCGGCAGCATTTCTTTCGGCACGGCTTTGGAGAAGGGTAAGAACCTCGTCCCGCGGCCGGCAGCCAGTATCACTGCTTTACGAACCGTTTTCATTGTTTGTTTTTTCCTCGTTGATTTTTTCTTGATAGTTTCTGTTTGGTTTACACTCCGCCGTTACGCGCTGCAAAACAAACGTACCGCAAGGGAGATTTCGCCGCAGCACCGTACCGGCCGCCACAAAACAACCGTTCTGAATCTTGCGCGGGGCGACCAACACGCTGTTGCAGCCGAGAAAACAATCGTCCCCGACTTCGGTAAAATACTTGCGGGTTCCGTCGTAGTTGGCAAAAACCGTTCCGCATCCCACGTTTACGCGTCGTCCGAGGCTTGCGTCCCCCACGTACGCCAGATGCGCCGCTTTCGTCCCGTCGCCCCAGGAGGTTTGCTTGGTCTGTACAAAACTCCCCAGCCGGCACCCCTTGCCCAAATGCGTGTTTCGACACTGCGCAAAAGGACCGACGGTGCACTTTTCGCCAAAAACGCAGTTTTCCGCCACAGTATACCGTACGACGCACTCTTTTTTTACCGTTACGTCGTGCAGAACGTTTCCTGCACCCAGGCAGCACCCGTCCTCCAGAACGCTGCTGCCCGTAATGACGTTGCACATCCCGATCGTTACGTCCCGACCGATTGTTACCGTGCGGGCAATCCTGATTGGCGGGTCGTAGCAGAACCCTTGGCGCCTGGTCAGTTTTTTTAGTTCTCTTGCGGTATAAAAACCTCGTTTCATTTTACAACGCTTTCGCAATCGTGTCAACCCCAACACTCCTTTCCGATACGTACCCGCGTACGACGCTCCGCATCTCTTTTTGCCATAAGATATTCCGACGTTTTTCCGAAATTGACTTGAAAAAAAAGAAAAACTGCACTACAATGGAGCCATCCCATCAGAAAGAAAGAGGTAAACTATGCTGGTAGACGAAATTAAAAAGGCGAATATACAAGCGTTAAAAGATCACGACACCGTAAAACGCAGCCTGTACGCCGTGCTGCTGAACAAAATGAAACTTTGCGAAATTGACCGCCGCGCCGCGGGCAAACCGTTTACGGAAGAAGACGCCGTTTCCGTTCTGCAGAAAACAGAAAAAGAACTGACGGAAGAACGGGATAGCTTTTTGAAAGCCAACCGGCCGGAACGCGTAGCGGAATTAAACACGCATCTGGAAATTGTGAAATCCCTCTTGCCGCAAATGATGACGGAGGAAGAAATCCGTGCCGTCATCGCCACGCTGGAAGATAAATCCATCCCGGCCGTGATGAAACACTTCAAAGCAAACTATGCCGGTAAATGCGATATGCGCCTGGTGCAAGCCGTAGTAAAAACGCTGTAACAGGCAAGGCGTTGTGCTTTTTTCCAAACACAAGGCAAGCGCATCCGACTTTTCAAACAAAAACAAGGTAGTATTCTCTACCTTGTTTTTTTCTTCGCTTTCTGTACGGATCGGTCCCCCGGCGAAGGAACCTTTTGTTTTTACCCCGCAACGCCAAGCGTTCCTTCCAAAACACAACCGGAGAAAATACTCCGCCCGGATGTTTTGCGGGAGTTGATCGATTTCCGCTGCGGAAAGAAACGAAACGCCCCCGTCCGCCCTGCGGCAATACTCGATTTTCGCCCCGGGGCGAGTCCGGACAAAAGACGCAACAAGAAATCTGCCCCACCCGATTTTTTCCCTAAGGCATAAGGAAGGATATTTTATATCCGCCATACGGACAGATCCGTGTTTTTTCTTCTAGTTCAACCCTACCAATTCATCCATCGAAACGTTAAAAAAGCGCGCCAATTTCATCAGGGAATACATTCCGGGTTCCCTCAGCCCGTTCTCCCACAAGCTGATGACCCCTTTGCTTACGCCGATGGCCGCTGCAAGCTCCACCTGCCCCAGCCCCTTTTCCATTCTCAATTCCCTCAGAATGTCCTTAAACCTATTTTGATTTTCCATATACAAATATGTTCTCACATTCGTAAGAAATAATGCTTGACATCTTACAATTGTAAGATGTATAATCAAAAAAAAGTAAGGAGGACAGGACTTATGGCATATTGCTCGAAGTGCGGAAAAGAAGTTCCGGAGGAGGCGGAAATCTGTGTGCACTGCGGTTGCAGAATCCGGGAAGAATCGATTCTCACCACCAACGATATCCGAAATATTGCTCGGTTTGCATTTATCTTGTGTCTTAGTTTTATCGGAAGTTATATCGTCAATCACACGAGTTTAAAACCAAAGGGATGGAAATCGAGAACTTGCGCTCACTTCTTCCTTGGTATTCTCACTTTCGGAATCTATTCGCTTGTGGTTGCCTTTTCTCAGTTCAAATTTGACGAAAACGCTCCGTCGAACGTCGGCTACGTGAAAGATTAACCCTTTCGGGTTGAATTCTGTTTTGCCCGTCGTTTGCCCGGGCACTGTATTTGCGGTTCCGAGGAAGAGCCGCGTTTCCCCAAACAAAAGAAAAAGAAAAAAGCGAAAGTGCGTTACGTTTACAACACGTTCGCTTTTTTGCTGCTTCGAAATAAGGAATCCTTTGCCTCTCTGCAAGGAAACAACCGTTTCCGCTCCCTCTCGCCACGTAAAAAAGCGTTACGAACCCTCGTAACGCTTTTTTCGTTTTGTCGTTAGCCTTCGCAAACTGCGTTCAGTTTTTCCAGCAATTCGTCCAGATTGACGCCGTGCACTGCGGCAGCCTGTTCGACGGTTTCGCCTCTTGCTGCCATGCAGCCGACGCATCCCATCCCGTATGCCATAAACACAGCGGCGGCTCTGTTGTTAATTTCCAACACTTCCTGAATGAGCATATCACCTGTAATCATTGTTTTTTCCTCCTAATCTCCGTATTTTATCACTAAATATGCAATTCCCACAATTGCGGCAAGCGCCAACAGCACCGTAAACCCTACTTTCACAACGGAAAGCGGTATCTTACCGGTGATTCTGCCGTGAACCCCGTTCATATACTGGTTAAACACTTTGTTTTTATAGCGCTCCGTACAAACGTACACGGGAAACAATATGTACTTAAAAGATTTGCCGATATGACGCAAATCTAAACGTAACGTCCCTGCCACGTCCGCATCGTGCCGCTGCAAAATCAATCGCTGAATTTCTTCCTTCATCTGCGCTTCCGCACGTTGAAATGCCGTAAACGGATCCACATTATAGTTGCTTGCTTCGTATCCTGCCAGAAACGCGTCGTTATACAACACGTAATTTGCCTGATCGAACGGTGCAAGCTTCCCCAGTTTCGTATCGTCAATCTGCGTGCTTCCGCTGATCAACACGTCGTCGAAACACCGTTGAATCGTTCCCTGCACGTGAAACCACTTGATTTTCGTGCGCGTCACTTCTTTTCCGTTGACGCGCTCCGTTTCAACATAGCGTTTGCCGACCGTTCCGCTGTAGTGCGTTTCCGTAGTGCTGTCGAACGTCCACACAGGCGTATACACCCCGTGTACGGTATCCAGCGAAACCTGCTTCTTGAACTTTTTGGGGGCATAAAATCGTTTTTTCAGCCACGTAAGGCAACGCTTCACCGCTTCGCTTCGCGTGATGTGGAACGGAATCACCGAATCCGGCTTGACGCAATCCATTTCGCTTTTTTCCAGAACGCTGCTGCTGCCGCAAAACGCACAGACGGTGGCCACTTCGCCTTTCCGCAAAACGCTTTCCGCCCCGCAGTTTTCGCACCGGATGATTTTAACGTCCGTATCCCACTTATGGTCGCGGTGCAGTTCCTCGAAATCGCGCTCCGTCACGTCCGAACGAACCTCCACGGCAATTTCCGTGCCGCAGTGTTCGCATTTCAGTTTTTGTGTTTGCGCATCGAAAGAAAGCGTTCCTCCGCACGCAGGGCACCGAAACTGTCCGGTACCGGCCCGCTGCGACTGCGTATTCAGCAAAACGCTGTCGTCTTCTGCAATGAAATCGTTTTTCTTCATCTTACGTCTTGTTTACTATTTCAGTTTTTCGCCGCAATCCGGGCAGAATTTTGCCGTAGCGCTCACTTCTTTTCCGCATTTGGGGCAAAGATTTGCAACGACCTGTTTCGCACCGCATTCCGGGCAGAACTTCGCCGTAGCGCTTAACTTCGCACCGCATTCCGCACAGAATTTGCCGCCTTTTTCTTCTGCCTGCGCAGGTTGCTTCGGCGCCGCCGGCTGTTGAGCCTGCTGCTGTGCCTGGCTGAACACGCCCGCCAGGTTCTGTGCCATGCCGATTCCCACAAAAGAACCCATCGTCCCCTGGTTCTTTGCCGCGTCGCCCAAAGCGTCCGCCGCTTTCTTTTGGGTATAGGTGGACATCTGATCCCCCAGAATTCCCAAAGAAACGCGTTCGTTCAAGGCTTTTTCGATTTCCTCCGGGAAGGAAATATTTTCAATCGTCAGGTTGGTTAAATCCAAACCGAGTTCTGCAAAGCGCGGCTGCACCGTTTTTTGGCACATCTCGTTGAATTCCTGCAGGTTACTGCTTAAGTCCAAAGCAGACACTTTGGATTCTGCGATCGTATCCGTAATCCCGCTGATCAGCATGCTGCGCAGGTGCTCGCTGATAGCTTCCGTCGTGAACAGGCTGTTCGTTCCGAACAGATTCTGCAGGAAGGTTTTCGGATCGCCTACGCGGAACCCGAACACACCGAACCCGCGGATACGCACCATTCCGAAGTCTTTATCCCGCATCGTAATGGGAGATTTCGTTCCCCATTTTTGATTTACAAATTGTTTGGTATTGATAAAGTACACTTCGGCACGGAAGCGCGATTCGCCCTGAAAGAACACCTTGCCCATGGCCGTCAGGAAGGGCAGGTTTCTCGTTTCCAATTTATGACGACCGGGACCGAACACATCCGCAATTTTCCCTTCGTGCACAAAAATGGCCACCTGCGATTCACGTACCGTCAAAGAAGAGCCGGTCATGATATCTTTACCGTTCATCGGGAAACGGTAGACGAGCGTATCGGAAGAATCATCCGTCCACTCAATTACTTTCCACATTTGGCTAGAAAAAAATCCCATTGTTGCCAATCTCCTTTCTTCGTTTTGAATATTGCTATTTTAACATTATTCGCGCAAAAAATCAATCTATATTTTCATGCTATTGCATAAATAATAGAAACAGACCTTGAAGTCAAAAGGAGAATCGTCATGAACCTGTGGACAAACTTTTATCAAAAACCGTGCGTGGACGCAACGGACGGAAAATCCCTCGGCAAAGCGGTCGGCCTCGCAACGGACGAGACTTATTCCGCCCTTTCCGGCATCTGGACGGATCTCGGGTACTATCTGCCCGCCTCTGCCCTGAAACTGCGGGACGTGATTCTTTGCTCCGACGCAAAACGCGTACCGCCGCCGCTGCTCGCCCCGTTTCGCAAACCCGTAGTGGCCGGCGGCACCGATTACGGCTCCGTAGAGGACGTTGCCTTTTCCGGCAAGCGGATTCTGCGGTTCTATACCCCGCACGGAACGTTTTCTCCGCGGCAGTTGCTCTGCGCAGGATGCTACGTTCTGCTGCGCACCCGCCCGAAACCGATACAACAATCACAGCCGGGCAGCCCCTCCGCCGAAACGATACCGGAACAAAAAGAACTTTCCACCCCGGCGGAAACGCCCCCGCAAGAAGTTCTGCCTCCCGGGGAACCCGCTGCCCTCAAGGAAACGCCCCTGCCCGTTTCTGCCGTTTCGGGCAGCCCCGCAAGGCTTTCGTTCTGCACCTGCCGTTCCTCTGCCGAAAAATATGCATTTCTCATCGGCAAAGTATGCCGCCGCACCGTTACGGACGGGCGCAACGAAGTGTTGTTTGCCAAAAATTCCATTGTACGGCATTCTTCCCTTCTTCTGGCAGAAAAACATGGCAAGTTGCTGGAATTGGCACTTTCCTGCAAGCAATAGAATTCCTCTTTCCGTTTTGCGGACATAGAAAAAACAGGGTTTCCCCTGCTTTTTCTATTTTTCGAAAGTATGTTTCCCAGCGGGTTACGCCGCTGCTTGACGCTCTTCTTCCATTTCTTTCAGGTATTTCTCCTGAATATCCTCGTAGGCGGAAAGCATCGGAGTCAGTAATTCTCCCTTCTGCCGACGATAAAAGTTCTGCGAAATTTTCACCACTAACCCGGAAAGTGCCACCAGCGCTATCAGGTTGGGAATTGCCATCAATGCGTTGAAAATATCCGAAAGGTTCCAAACAAATTCCACCTGCAAGATCGCGCCCAAAAAGACGATTCCGAGCGAAAGAATTTTGTACGGCAAAACGGATTTTTTGCCGAAGATGTATTGCGTAGCCGTTTCGCCATAGTACGACCAGCTGATGACCGTTGTAAAGGCAAACAGCGGCAAAATAACGTTGAACGCAATTTCTCCTACAACGCCAAGATTGTTCTGGAAAGCCGCCAGTGCAATGGCAGAGCCCTGGTTGACCGTCGTATCGATACGGGACGTTAAAATCATAAACGCCATCAAAGTGCAGATGATAATGGTCAAAAACACTTCAAACAAGCCCCACATTGCCTGCTTTACCGGTTCCTTCGTGTCGCTGGAGCAGTGTGCCATCACCGCACTGCCGAGGCCTGCTTCGTTGGAGAATACGCCGCGCGCCACGCCGAACCGCATCGCCTCTTTTATCGTGTAGCCGGCTACGCCGCCTGCCACTGCTTCCAGGCGAAACGCTTCGCGGAAAATCATTGCAAACACTTCCGGAAGCGCACGAATATTCATGCAAACAACGATAATCGTCATGCCGAGGAACGTCAACGCCATAAACGGCACCAGATAGGACGCCACTTTACTGATACGTTGAATTCCGCCGAGAATGACCAAAGCCGCAAGCACCGTTACGACCAGACCGGAAACCCAGGAAGGAATTTGCCAGGTCACTTCCAGCGTGTGGGAAATGCTGTTGGTTTGTGCCATATTGAACGAGAACGTTGCCCCGATACAGCACACGGAAAAAATAACGGCAAGCCATTTCCATTTCAGCCCGTTTTCGATGTAATACATCGGTCCGCCACGCATGACACCGTTTTCTCCGGGTCGGCGGAAATACAGCCCCAGGATGTTTTCGGAATACTTGGTAATCATTCCGAAAAACGCTGCAAGCCACATCCAGAACACTGCTCCGGCACCGCCGCTTGCAATCGCCGTAGATACCCCTACGACGCTTCCCGTGCCGACCGTTCCGGCAACGGCGGTGGCAAACGCCTCGAAAGAAGATACACTCCCCTTTTTTCTCGCGCCTTTTTGCTGTTTCATTGCGCCCAGCGTCATCGAAAAAGACTGCGGGAATTTACGCACCTGTAAAAAGCGCGTACGTACGCTCAACAAAATGCCCGTCCCCAGCAAAAGAATCAAGGTCCACGGCCACCACATGTACCCGCCGATGGCAGATACAATTTCATTCAACTTTTCCATATCTCCTCTTTCGTACCGAGCCTCCGGATGAGACGTTCTGTCCGTCGTACTCCGTCGGTCGAACCAAAAGTATTTTACTCGTTTTTCGGGTAAGTTTCAAGTATCCTGCTCTTTCTTTTTCCGCCGCTCGCGGACTTTTTGGTTTGATGCGTTAGCGCAGCAAAGTATTTTTGCCCGTTTTTACGGTTTTTCCCAGATATCCGTTGGCCTCCAATGCCTGACGGACGGCATACAGATACAAGCTCGCCGTCAACGTAGCGCCGCTGAACAATTCGAAGCGTTCGCGATAAGCCGAAAAATCCGTTTGCGAATAGCTCACGGGAGAGGGCAATGCCGCAAAAACCGAAAACGGCACTCCCTCCAGAAGGCCTTGCAAGTCCCTTTCAAACGCTTCCAGCCGCAGTTCGTAAAAGGGAATCGACCCCATTTTCATGGGTTTTGTGTAATCCAGATACGCCCGCTGCACCGTTCGGGAGGCTTCGTCCACCGTCAGACGCATCGTCGCAAAAAACTCCTTCGTCTGCAAGGCCCCTTCTTCCACCGGCAAAACCAAAGAAAAATCGTATTCTATCGTTTTTCTTCTCGTCTCCGGAGCAGCGCATCCGCAAAGCAAAAGCAGTGCAATCAAAAGTAAAATCCCCGTCTTTTTTCTCATACCGCAAGTATCCCCTCTTTTGCCGTCTTTAATCGTTTTTCCCGTTCGTTTTCCTCTTCGCCCGTTTGTTTTCTGAACTCTTTTTCGGATGCCGACTTTTCGTTTTGCTTCGGCCCGGCAGACGCACGAAACAAAGACACACCGGCAGCGTTTCCGCCTTTACGGCGCCTGCCTTTCCCTTCCGGTTCCGCACACACCCTGCCGCTTTTCCTCCTTCGAAAAAGAAAAATGCCTATTGCTTTTTTCTGCCGCATATGCTATACTACTGCTGTAGCGAAAAACTATTTTCCTTCGGAGGATCTTTATGCTGGAATATAAATTCGACACTCAACTGCTTATCGAAGGGCACGATTTGAACGACATGGCCATTCGGGATTATTTTAACAAAAATTTTGACGGGGATTGCCTCCTGGTCGTGGGAGACGACGAACTGATTAAAATTCATTTCCATACGAATTTCCCCGGTAAAGTTGTGGACTATTGCTCCTCTTTGGGCGACATTCACGATATCGTCATTGAAAACATGCAGCGTCAGGAGGACGGTCTGCAGGGGTAATCTTTCTTTTGTCCCTACCGCTCGGTTTTTGACATCGAACGAACAAAAAAGGATATTGCGTTTTGCAATATCCTTTTTCATTTTCTATGTTTGCGTTATTCCCCGTTTTTTAAAAACTACACTTTGTTTCCGCGGCGCCTCTTCGTTGCAACGTGCGCCGGGAGCAACCGTCCCTGCCGCTTGCAAAAGCAAGCCTCCGAGCCTAGTAGGCGCGGGCAAAAATCATCACTTTTTCTGCCTTTTTGCCGCAGCACACGCAATGGTCGTCAAATGCAATTTCTTCAAAAGGCATCACGCGGGAGGTTGCCTGCATCAGTTCTTTGATTTTGTCCTCGCACGCGCGGTCGCCGCACCACATAGCACGGGCAAAATTGCCGCCGTTGATTGCCTCTTCCAGTTCCGAAAGGTTGTGAACCGTTTTAATACGGCTATCCCGAAACGCTTTTGCCTTCTGGAACATATGGTTTTGAATTTCTTCCAAAAGTTTTGCCACTTCGTCGGCAAGGCTATCCATCGCAAGCGTGCTCTTTTCCAGCGTATCGCGGCGAACCACGGTAACGACTCCGTTTTCGATGTCCCTGGGGCCGATCTCCAACCGCAGAGGAACCCCTTTCATCTCCCACTGATTGAACTTCCAGCCCGGGGTCTGATCGGTAAAATCCGCTTCGGCACGAATGCCTGCCGCCTGCAATTGCGCTAGAATTTCCTGCACTTTTTCGGTCACGCCGGCTTTATGCGCCGCCACCGGAATCAGAATCGTCTGAATGGGCGCCACTTTCGGCGGCAACACCAGACCGCGCTGATCCCCGTGTGCCATAATCAAAGCGCCGATCATGCGGGTGGACGTGCCCCAACTCGTTTGCCAGCAATACTTACGCGTGCCGTCCTTATCCAGAAACATGATGTTATACGCCTGCGAGAACTTTTGCCCGAAATGATGGCTCGTTCCGGCCTGCAGGGACTTTCCGTCCTGCATCATGGCCTCCATGCCGTACGTTTCTTCGGCACCTGCAAATTTTTCTTTTTCGCTTTTACGCCCGATGATCACGGGCAGCGCCAACACATTTTCCGCAAACTCTTTGTACGTCAAGAGCATATCGATGGTTTCTTTTTCCGCCTCTTCCCTTGTGGCGTGCACGGTGTGTCCTTCCTGCCACAAAAATTCGCTCGTCCGCAGGAACGGGCGCGTCGTCTTTTCCCACCGCACTACGTTTGCCCATTGATTGTATTTTAAGGGCAAATCGCGGTAGGACTGCACCCACTTGGAATACATGCTGCAAATAATAGTTTCGCTGGTAGGACGAATCACCAACGGTTCGCTGAGTTTTTCGCCGCCGGCAACCGTAACCATGGCAACTTCCGGCGCAAACCCTTCTACGTGTTCCGCCTCTTTTTTCAGTAAACTTTCCGGAATCAGCATCGGGAAATACATATTCTTGTGCCCGGACGCACGGAATCTGCGATTCATCTCTTCCTGAATCACTTCCCAGATGGCGTATCCGTAAGGCCGAATCACCATCGTTCCTTTTACGGGGCCGTAGTCTGCCAACTGCGTTTTGATCACCACGTCGGTATACCATTGCGGAAAATCTTTCGTCATATCCGCAACGTCGTTTACAATGCCCTCAACCTTTTTTTGCTTTTCTTGCATATTCTCTCCCTTTCCCCACAAAAAAAGCCTCGATGAAAAAAATCATCAAGGCAAAATGCAGGTACCACTTGAAATCATACTCGTTGCGCAGCAATAACGGGCTGCTCCCGAAGCGGTTCTTCCCGCCCGACCGTGAAACGCTCGGTTCACGCCCGCCGCTTCTTTCCTCACACCGGCCGGAAAGTCTCTGAAAAGCGCACGTACGCTACTGTTTCGTTCATTTGGTTTTCTGTAAGTACCATAGCAC